>NZ_JAUAOA010000021.1 GCF_030542965.1 Azotosporobacter soli | reverse complement strand
TTCTTCCATCCTAAAAAGGACGAAAGAACTGCTTTCGTGGTACCACCTTGCTTCTCCGCTTCGATGCAACTCGAAACGAACTCTGACGGCTGTAACGGGCCTTGCTCCCGGCAGTGCTTACTGAGCTTCAGCGCTGCGGCTCCAGGACGACTTTCCGCTGTCTCCCGCCGAAAACCTTTCAGCCAAGGGTTTTCTCTCTAACGGTGGGAGGAAGAGCGTACTCCTTCCTGTCATTGCTTGTGTTTTTATGATGGATATAGGGTTTACTATACTAGGAAAAAGGGGGGATTGTCAATTGATTTCACATTTGCCAATCTGGTAAGATGCTTAGGCTTGCAGGCTTCGGCAAGTTCAACTTGATAATAAAGTGATTTTCGCTTACCTGAGCCCCTTTCGCCGTCGCAATTTTTTCAAAACTAAACGGCGCTGCGAGCAGACATGGTCGCAGCAGCCTGCCAAAAACAGAATTCCTGACGGACGCGCCGTCCTTGGCGCTCCGCCAGCGTGCGACGTCCATGTCGCACGTTCTGTTTTTCTTGTCCGCCGCTTCCTGTCTACCATTCTCGCGCCTACACGTTTTGAAAAAACCGCAACGGCGGGGATCAGGGAAACGAGAGACAAGAACGCCGATCAACGAACGAGAAAAATCCGGTTGGCGACGTCCTGTCGCCACTGCCGCTGGACTTGTCCCCCACTCCCTGCCCGGCAGCTTTGCCCTTAAAGACTTTTTAAAACAGCGACCGCAGCGGCTTGAGGGAGACGGAGGACGATGCGAAATAACGATTAAAAAGATTGATCTGTCATTCAATTTGCGCGCTTTGGTTTTGCCGCGGAAGAAACAAAGTACGCGTCCCCTTGTTTTCCACGAAGACACGAAGAATCGGAAGAAGGGAAGAAGAAATATTTTTATGCTTCTCTCTTCCTTTCCTTAGCGCATTCGATTCGTTTTCCCTTCGATAGGCAGTTCTCTGGTGAGGCTGCTCAAAAAGTGCCAGCTACTAGACGCGACGAGGAGTGTGCAGCGCCGCGTACTGACGTACGCAAGCAAACACCCGCAGGAACAACGACGTAGATGGTGCTTTTTCAGCAGCCTCACGCAAAAAAAGTTCTTCCATCCTAAAAAGGACGAAAGAACTGCTTTCGTGGTACCACCTTGCTTCTCCGCTTCGATGCAACTCGAAACGAACTCTGACGGCTGTAACGGGCCTTGCTCCCGGCAGTGCTTACTGAGCTTCAGCGCTGCGGCTCCAGGACGACTTTCCGCTGTCTCCCGCCGAAAACCTTTCAGCCAAGGGTTTTCTCTCTAACGGTGGGAGGAAGAGCGTACTCCTTCCTGTCATTGCTTGTGTTTTTATGATGGATATAGGGTTTACTATACTAGGAAAAAGGGGGGATTGTCAATTGATTTCACATTTGCCAATCTGGTAAGATGCTTAGGCTTGCAGGCTTCGGCAAGTTCAACTTGATAATAAAGTGATTTTCGCTTACCTGAGCCCCTTTCGCCGTCGCAATTTTTTCAAAACTAAACGGCGCTGCGAGCAGACATGGTCGCAGCAGCCTGCCAAAAACAGAATTCCTGACGGACGCGCCGTCCTTGGCGCTCCGCCAGCGTGCGACGTCCATGTCGCACGTTCTGTTTTTCTTGTCCGCCGCTTCCTGTCTACCATTCTCGCGCCTACACGTTTTGAAAAAACCGCAACGGCGGGGATCAGGGAAACGAGAGACAAGAACGCCGATCAACGAACGAGAAAAATCCGGTTGGCGACGTCCTGTCGCCACTGCCGCTGGACTTGTCCCCCACTCCCTGCCCAGCAGCTTCGCCCTTAAGACTTTTTAAAACAGCGACCGCAGCGGCTTGGGGGAGACGGGGAACGTGGAAAAACAACGGATCAAAAATGTTTATCCCGCATTCAATTTACATACTTTTCCGTGGAAGAAACAACTTACGCATCCCTTGTTGCCTGTTTACAGACCTCAAAGACTGCTATTCCTCATTTTTTTCTTATCTTAGTAGTATTATTTCTTGTAAAAGCAGCAACATCCACATACTGCTTCAATTCATCATTTAATTCCCTAAATGCATGAGTGATTAGTAACACAAATTGGGCGTAATTTCCTCTTTCTTTCATCCTATTCTTTTGTAAAATAATATTATCAAATATTATTTTAACATCAACCTTGGCTTCTATTTTTCTAGCTATAGCTAGCGCTTCTAACCTTTTTTCTAAGGCTTTTTTATCGTTCTTTTGATGCGCATAAATCCCTCCGATGTTGTTTAGCAACGTTGCGATTCCAGACTTGTCTTCCATTTCTTCTCTCAAGATCAGACTTGCTTCAAACTTCGCCAACGCTCCCGACAAGTCACCTCGGTTTTTCATTATCCCTCCGATGTTGTTTAGCGAAGTTGCGATTCCAGACTTGTCTCCTAGTTCTTCTCCCAGGGCCAGACTTGCTTCAAACTTCGCCAACGCTCCCGGCAAGTCACCTCGGCTTTTCATTATCCCTCCGATGTTGTTTAGCGAATTCGCGATCCCAGACTTGTCTCCCAGTTCTTCTAGCAGGGCCAGACTTGCTTCAAACTTCGCCAACGCTCCCGGCAAATCGCCTCGACTTTTCA
Source organism: Azotosporobacter soli (assembly GCF_030542965.1). Lineage (NCBI taxonomy): Bacteria > Bacillati > Bacillota > Negativicutes > Selenomonadales > Sporomusaceae > Azotosporobacter > Azotosporobacter soli. The sequence goes on along the minus strand of NZ_JAUAOA010000021.1, from coordinate 71,650 downwards.
TTACCATTCCGATGTTGTTTAGCGAATTTGCGATCCCAGACTTGTCTCCCAGTTCTTCTAGCAGGGCCAGACTTGCTTCAACTTTCGCCAACGCTCCCGGCAAATCGCCTCGGCTTTGCATTACCCCTCCGATGTTGTTTAGCGAATTTGCGATCCCAGACTTGTCTCCCAGTTCTTCTAACAGGGCCAGACTTGTTTCAAACTTCGCCAACGCTCCCGACAAGTCGCCTCGGCTTTGCATTACCCCTCCGATGTTGTTTAGCGTAATTGCGATTCCAGACTTGTCTCCTAGTTCTTCTTCCAAGACCAGACTTGCTTCAAACTTCGCTAACGCTCCCGGCAAGTCGCCTTGGCTTTCCATTACCAACCCAATATTATTTAGTGAAGTTGCGATTCCAGACTTGTCTCCCAGTTCTTCTCGCAGTGCCAGACTTGCTTCATATTTCGCCAGCGCCCCCAGCCATTCACCTCGCCTTTTCATTACCAATCCGATATTGTTTAGCGAAGTTGCGATTCTAGACTTGTCTCCCAGTTCTTCTCGCAGAGCCAGACTTGCTTCATATTTCGCCATCGCTCCCGGCAAGTCGCCTCGGCTTTGCATTACCCCTGCGATGTTGTTTAGCGAACTTGCGATTCCAGACTTGTCTCCCAATTCTTCTAGTAGGGCCAGACTTGCTTCATATTTTGCCAACGCCCCTGACCAGTCGCCTCGGCTTTGCATTACCCCTGCGATGTTGTTTAGCGAAGTTGCGATTCCAGACTTGTCTCCCAATTCTTCTAGCAGGGCCAGACTTGCTTCATATTTCGCCATCGCCCCTGACCAGTCGCCTCGGCTTTGCATCACCCCTCCGATGTTGTTTAGCGAAATTGCGATTCCAGACTTGTCTCCCAGTTCTTCTCGCAGGGCCAAACTTGCTTCATATTTCGCCAACGCTCCTGGCAAGTCGCCTCGGCTTTCCATTACCCTTCCGATATTGTTTAATGCCAACGCTATATTTTTTATATGGTTTTCTTTTTCGGCAAATTCTTTCCCCTCTTTAAAGCATGCCATCGCTTCAGCAATATTTCCCGTTTGATAACACATTTCTCCATATTTGATAACCGCATCACTTTTTAAATTAAGATCATCAAAACAATTTTCATACAATTCTTTGAATCTCTCAGTCGCTTTCGACCACCTCCCCTCAATACTATCTATTTGTCCATAAATTAATTGGAAGTATTCTTTATAAACACCTTGCATCTGCAAATTATCCATTGTGTTTTTTAGCAGATCAGTAAAACCGCATTTGATAAATTCCTCACCTTTTTCTACAATAAGTCCTGCCAGCTTATCATATTTTTCAGCATGCATCATATGATAGATTATTTTTTCTTCTAACATTTGGTTCGGCTTACTTTTGCGATAACTCTCATAGCATTCTGCTGCCCGGCCATGCCATATCGCCTTGTTCTCAAGTCGCCGATAAGAAAATTCGCGAATAAGAGGATGTGTTTCAAGCCAATCATCAGTCGCAGTGATCATTAGTTTATCATACAATATTTCAGGGGTTTCGCACCCCAGAACTGCATCAACAATAGCCCTCTCAATCCGTCCGCTAAAGATAGAAAATCGGCACATATAGTCTTTGATATCCTGACTACAGTTCGCATTTTTATATAGCACTTCATCAATCAATTTGCCGCTCAACTCTTCACTGCTCATTTTATCCTCAAGCAGTCTGTTTATGACAACTTCCGCCTTCTCACCTCTGTCGACAATTAGCTTTAGTGCTAATTTGATTGCCAATGGATGTCCTTCAAGGTTTTTACAAAGATTTTCCAAATTTTCTCTATTTACTCTGCCACTTGCATCCCATTGTTCAAGTATTTTTTCAGCATATTCAACCGCCTCTGCCTTTAACCCCGTAAGCACAACGCGACTTACATCAACCTTGTAATCAGCTGGTAGTTCTCTAGAAATAAATACAATTCTCGCACTCCTAAGTTTCCCATTACAAAATTGTAAGAATTCACCGAAGGCCGCATCTTTCATTTCATGATAATTATCAACAAAAAGTACTACACCATCCCTCTCCAGTAAATCTCGAAAGCCAATACATTTCATTTGTGTTGTTTTCGGCATTCCGCCTAAGAATTCAGGATATAAAAACTCTATTATAAGATCAAGATTCGTCGAAGTTGCACATTCAAACCACTCAACTTTTTGCTGCGCAAAAAATTTCTCAATACATTTATATGCAAACTCGGTTTTTCCAACACCGCCAATCCCAATAATAACGATGGGCTGCAATCGCGCCACTGCCTTTTCAAATTTTTCAAGATCTGTTTGTCTGCCGATAAAATTTTGCGATACATTTCTAATTTCACTAGATCTCGAAGATTGCTTCGACTCTTTTTTTCCTTCTTCCATTTTTCTTTCACTACTTGCCATTTTTAATGTTGGTGAGATCAACACTTTATCAGTTGCTTCAGCATCAACATTCAACGCATTCAACATTTTTTCAGACGTATTCTCCCAAGTATAACCGGATTCAATAAAAAGATTCTTCAAATCTATGGCACCTTGCTTCGCAGCATCCCATTTTCTAGCAATCGTTAACAAGCATTCAACCACATTTTCGAGATCATCCGGTGAGACACAGTCTTCTTCTTGTTCAAGATTATAATCGCCTAAAATTTCAACTGGAAAAACACACCCGGTACCTTTACGGCCAATGATTTCATAAATCGTCATATATAATCCGCTGTTTTTAGTAATAATTAACGGCACTCCAGCCGAAATGGCCTCCATTCCGACCAATCCAAAGCCTTCATGCCAAGAAGGCATCATACAGACATCCTGCTTTCGTAACGTATCAAACAACTCGTAGCGATCTTCACTATATAGTTGCGGAATCACATTTATTGCCCTACCGGCTTCTTTAGCAATCATTGCCGTTATCGCTTGACATTCTTGCCGATATTGATCATTGTCACTTCCACCGAGTCCTATTACGTGCAAAACAGGGTCGTTACCAAAGGAATGTGGCTCTCTACGAACTGCTTGAGCAAATGCCTTAATTGCTAACGTATGTTGCTTGATTAAGTCATTACTTTTTTCCAACCTCCCAAATACAACCACTGAAAACGGCTCGAACTTCTCTTCACGAATCTTTATATCCGCCAATCCGGGAATTAATTCGATGACATCCTTTTGTTCACGCAAATTCTCTGCCGACGCCTTCAATTTAGGTCCGACAGCAAATACTCGATCTGCGTTTTGCAGCACCTTTTCCTGCTCTTTTTTTTTCGCCATTGCTTCCTCGCCACTACCACTTTTAAGCGAGTAGTATGCTGCATAGCTCATATGGTGAATAACCGCACTTGCGCCTTGTTCCGATAGCACCTTACACTTCATCGCTACTTCACCAGTAAAAACATCATGACCAATCCACCAAAGAACTTCACCACTATAAATATTTTTAATCTTACCAACAATTTCATATGCTCTGTGTGGCTTAATTCCTTCTTTAGACACTTCAATCGAAATCAAACTTACGCCATTTTCTTTAGCTTCCTTTATTTCAGCTTCCGTTGCTCCCATTGTTACACAGATAACATCAACACCGTACCGTGCCGACACTTTTCCTAACGCCGTGCAAATATCAAAATTGAAAGAATTGATACCGCCTAGTTTCGCGCCCCACGCATCGGCAATAATAACTATTTTCCCCACTGAAAACATCCTCTCCATGCTTCGCTTGTAGTTGTTCCTCGAAATACCATCTATAACTAATGACGCACTAATTTAGGAAAGATCGAGGACTGTTCTGCCCTCTTCCTTCCTGCTATGAAATCACTATGTTTTATGGATACCTTCGCTTTTCACAATCCAATTCCCTTCCACAAATAAAAGCGAGTGGTCATTCTCCGTTTTGTCTTTATCTCTCGTTCCCCCAAGCCCCGCGGAAGCGGTTTTGCCGGAAACTTGAGGACGAGGCTGCCAAGCAGCGAGAAGCAGGCAAGTTCGGCAATATAGACGCCCGGATGGCGTCTACGAGCGAGCGCCACGGACGGCGCATTCGCGAGGCATATTGGCAAACGCAGACAGCTTCGACCATGCTTGGCCCGAGGTCCGACCCATTCTGGTAAAACCACTTTTGCGGATAGAGCTAAAGAAACTAAATACCACTCCACTATCAAATTCAATTTGCCAAGGCTCTCAACATTCCAAAAAACGAATTGCTCCGCAACCATCCTGCGAAGCAATTCTTCGTCGTTCCCCAAAGCCCCGCGGAAGCGGTTTTTCCAGAAACTTGAGGACGAGGCTGCCAAGCAGGAAGAAGCAGGCAAGTTCGGCAATATAGACGCCCGGATGGCGTCTACGAGCGAGCGCCACGGACGGCGCATTCGCGAGACATATTGCCGGACGCAGACGGCTTCGACCATGCTTGGCCCGAAGTCCGATCCATTCTGGAAAAACCGCTTTCGCGGATAGAGCTAAAGAAGCTAAACATCACACCACTACCAAGTTGAATTTCCCCAAACCTCCAACATTGCAAAGAAGAAATCCTTCGCCCCCATCCTGCGAAGCAATTCTCCGTCGTTCCCCCCAAGCCCCGCGGAAGCGGTTTTGCTAAGACCTTTAGGATGAGGTTGCCAGACAGAGAGCGGCAGGCAAAATCATAGAAACGGGCAACAGGACGTTGCCCGCAGATATTGCGCCACGGATGGCGTCATATATCTGGTATTTCTAGGATTGCAGACTACTGCGACCATGTCTGGCCCGAAATCCGCCCCGTCATGGCAAAACCGCTTTCGCGGATAGAGCTAAAAAAACAAAAAAGCACACCATTACCAAGTTCAATTTGCCAAAGCCATCAACATCGCAAAGAAAAAAGCCTTCGCAGCCATTCTGGAAAGGCTTCCCCATTTCTCTAGGATACTAACAATATCCCCAACAGGATCAACGGCAACAGCAACACGAAAAACATCACCAGCGTAAACAGCACTATATTTCCCAATGCTTTCGAAAACGCATACTCCTGCACTTCCATCAGGCAGGCGATTAGCAACACCAGCTGCCAAAGACCGATGGCGACGCTGATCGCGCCGGTCTGCAGCGCGGCAAGCGGCTCGATTGCCGCGCCTGTAACACCGAAACGGAGCAAAACGCCGAACACAATCAGTAATTGAAAAAGCGACGGCAGCGATGCCCAAGCGAGCGCCATCCGGAGTTGCATAACGTTTGCCACACCGCCGAACACTCTGCCTGTCCATTTCATGATATAACTGCCGCCGTAGACTGCGACTGCGCCCCAGAGCGGCCCGGTCACGACCGCCATCATAACGAAGACGGGGAAATTGACCAGGCGCATCAACTCTTCGTTGCTCACCTGTTGAAACGTAATCGCAATTCCCTGCAGCACGGTCAGCAGCGGCACGCCGTAACCCGGACGGTTAGCCAGTAGCCAGCGCAACGTCACGCGCGGCTTCGAGAGAATCATCCGCCAAGGGTTCATTTTTCCGCCCTGTTCCTCCTCATTCATCCCAACACTCCTCTCTCTTGTACACGCACTCTTTTTCTTCTTCACTATATTAATTCTTAGCAAATCAAAAACTTCCTGCCCTATTACGCGCTAAGCCTTTCAAACGCAGTAAAATCGACTCTATCGCCCTCATTGTAAAGGAAAAAAGACAACCTGTCGCCGGTTGTCTTTTCCTTTTTTATCGCAGTATGCCGTTTCAGCCCGCATACTGTTGGCTGTGCACCGTTTTTCTTGGCTTGGCCTCGTACATGGCATGATCGGCAACCTTTATCAGATTTTCAAAGGTTTTCGCATCTTGCGGATAACTCGCAATACCGGAGGAAACGCGAATCTCGACTTGCAGCTTTTTAGAGAGTTCGGCTAATGCCTGGTTAATCTCTTGCAGCTCACTAGGGCCGATATAGGGCGTAACAAGGATAAACTCGTCGCCGCCCCAGCGAATAAGAGAATCACTCTTGCGGATATTTGCCCGGATCAAGGCTGCCACTTCTTTCAGTACACGGTCGCCCATTTGATGACCGTATATGTCATTGATCGCTTTAAAATTATCACAGTCCAGCAAAGCCAGACTCAATCGTTCCCGTTTCTTTTCCACGCTTGCCAGCAGCAGCGGAATGTTCCGGCTGACGAAGCGACGATTGTAGCAGCGGGTCAGACTGTCTTTTTCGGAAAAAAAGCAGACCTTATCGTATTGAAGTCCTGCAGCATAGGCAAGTCCGACGAAAATGATCCCGACCAGCGGAATTTCCGTAAGAGGATAGCCAAAATAAATATATGCATAAACGCGCATGATAAGAATTCCAGCCAGCATGACTCCGCTAGCCGCCAAACGCCCTGTATATCTCATTTCCCACGTTCCCCTTCCTCTTAAAACCGGACTTGTTTTTAACATCGTGCAGAAGAGAACTTTTCTTAACCGCTTTTTAGGCAATCCGCGAAACTTTTACATTTGTTCAACGCAGCAGGCTTACAACGATCTTTCCTCTATTTCTTTTTTACTTTTCTTCGGCAAAAAGCAGCCGATGCAAACCCATTTCGTTTACATAGACTGCTTTTTTCATTTTACCACTCTTTCTTTTTTAGCCGATGCTGACCAGCATTTTTTCCAGCTTGCGCATCTTTTCGTTCATCCCCTGCATCAGATTCAACGCCAGCTTGGAATCCTTGGCAAACAAGCGTCGCATCACTTCGCCTTCGAAGCAGAGGATCAGCGCTTCGCCGATGATCGCCTCGGCCGTTATCGATGAGGCTGCCGCCCCGGCGATGCTTTCTTCACCGATGAACTCCGTTTTCCCCAACACTCCGATCGTTCCCAGCCAGCCGCCGCTTGCGCTGCGACTGATTTCCAAAAAGCCGTCCATCACCAGATGCAGTTGGTCATTCGCTTCGCCTTCCCAAAGAATGGCCGTATCGCTGTCATAGACGCTCTGGCGCGCCAGTCCGGCGGCTATGCCGATTTCATCCAGCGGCAAGTTGCCGAAAAGCGGTGTAGTTTGTAAAAACGCGATCCGTTCGTGCAAGGCCTGGCGAATCAACGGTTTTAACTTGTCCGCTTCCAGTTTTGGCCAGACAAAGCCCAGCCGCTCTAAGAGCAGGTTGGTCTTGTCCGCCCAGATCGTCCAGGCGGTTCGGCCCCGCGCATCGTCATCCAGCCAGCCGGAGTGGAGCAGGATGTTTTCGATATGCGTCCTGAAGCCGGTCTTTTCAAAGTTATCGTACAGATAATCAATGAACGCGCCGAACGGCAAACGGCTGACGTTCACATTCAGGATCGGTTCGCTCAGGAGCTTCGATATCTTTACGTTTTCGGGGTTGTAGAGATGATAGGTTTCATTTTTCAAAGCGCCGTTATACGCCAGCAGGCAGATGCTTTTGGCCAGAGAATCGACGAAGGAAAATTCGGCTTCATCCAATTTTTCCGGCACTGCGCCAATATTGATGAACGCCTTGAGGCGCGTATAGAAGGCATTTTCTTCGACATTTTCCTGGTACAGGCCCGACTCTGAGTTGTGCGAGATGTTGCCGACGCGGAAGATGTTGGCGTTGATGCCGTCCGCCCGTGCTGCCGCGACCGCTTTTTCCGCTTCCAGCTTGGTCCTTACATAGTAGCTTTCGTGTTCCTGGCCGATATCCAACTCATATTCGGTAAACACGGCCCGTTCCTGTTTTGCAATGGCGCCGTCGCCGACCGACATCGTCGAAATGTGGTGAAAATCCTTGCGACTGCCGGTTTTGGCAAGTGCCAAGAGTTCCAGCGTCGCCTGCACATTGCTGTCGTAAAACTCCTGATAATGGCCGTAATGCCGGACGTTGGCCGCCGTATGGATGATCGCCTCGACACGCTCCGCCATTTCTTGATACGCCGCCGCAGCCACGCCGAGCTGCGCGGCTTGCAGGTCGCCGGCCAGAATCGTCACACGTTCGTCGATCTTCAGTTCCTGCCAGGCCTGCGGGCCGAAATAATACGCGATTTTTTTCGCCAAACGCTGCTGCGCCGCTTCTTGCGTCTGGCCGCGGATGATGACATGCAGACGGCAGGTTTTCGTAGTGAGCAACTCATGCAGGACATGGATGCCCAAGTAACCGGTCGCGCCGGTTACCAACACGTCGCGGTAGTCTTTTTCCCCGTCCAGCGCCATCGCTAGGTACGCTTCATTCTTCGCCGCATAGTCGCGTTTCTGCGCCGCAATTTCAGACGTTTCTAGAACATCGCGCTCTACGTCCTTTTCCAATTCCTTCAGCTGTGACAAGCGCACCTTTAAATTGTCCTCGCGCGGCGTCATCCGTTTCGCCAAGCCTTCCAACGTCTGCTGCTCAAAGAGATCGTTGATGCTGACCGCGAAAAACTTCTGCAGTTTGGCCACTGTCGATATCGCTTTGATCGAGTTGCCGCCGATGGAAAAGAAGTTGTCGGTCACGCCGACTTGCGCAATGCCGAGCACTTCCTGCCAGACCGCGGCGACTTTTTTCTCGGCGTCGCTACGCGGCGCGACGAATTCTCCAACCGTTACGGTTCGTTCGACCTCCGGCAGCGCCTTTTTGTCAATCTTGCCGTTGGCATTGAGCGGCATCGTCTCGATCTGCATGATATAGGCGGGAATCATATAGTTCGGCAGATCATTGGCCATGAAGCCTTTCAGGTCTTCCAAGGCGACCGCTTCGGTCGCGGTGAAATAGGCGCAGAGGAATTTATTGCCGGAGGAATCGTCTTTTGCAACGACGACCGCTTCTTTGACCGTGTCGTATGCCATGATTTTCTGCTCGATTTCGCCAATCTCGATGCGAAACCCCCGTATCTTAACCTGCTGATCAATGCGGCTCAAGAATTCCAGATTGCCGTCCGGCAGCCAGCGAACCAAATCGCCGGTGCGATACATCCGTCCGTAGATTTCGCCCTCGCCATATGGATTAGCAATGAATTTTTCCAGCGTCAGATCGTCGCGGTTGCGATAGCCGCGCGACAGCTGCGGCCCTGCGACGCAAAGTTCGCCCGGCACACCGACCGGCTGCAGCCGGTAATCCTTATCGACGACATAGACCCTGGCATTGGCCAACGGTTTGCCGATCGGTATGTTGTCGTAGTTTTTATCAATGACGAAGCGGGTCGTATAAACCGTGTATTCGGTCGGCCCGTAGCCGTTGACGACCTGATAGGAAGTCGGACGATAGCTCTTGTATTTTTCGCCGCCGGTCGCCAGGATCCGCAGCGATTTGTTGTCCGCCAGTTCGGTAAACTGCTCGCACAATTGCGTCGTCATAAACGTCACCGTCGCACGGTGTTCTTCAAAGAAGAGGTTCAGATCGGCCAGCGACAGCATGATCTCTTCCGGCACGATATGAACGGTCGCCCCGGTCAAGAGCGGCGAAAAGTTCGACCACATCGCCGCATCGAAACTGAAGCTCGCATACGAGGCCATGATATCGGCCTCGGTCATTTGCATATCGCAAATTTCACTCAGGCACATGTTGACGATATTGCGGTGCAGGATCATCGTCCCTTTCGGCAGCCCGGTCGAACCGGACGTGTAGATGATCGCCGCCAAATCACGGCCATGGTTGACGTCCGGACAAACAAGCTCCGCTCCACCATCAACCTCATACAAAGCCGGATCGGTGACGTCGATGAACGCGCCGCTGAACTGAATGAATTTTTCCTTGAGCAACGGCTGACTGAGAATCAGCGTCGCCGCGCTATCCGACAGCATATAATCGAGCCGTGCCTGCGGATATTTGATATCAAGCGGCAGATATGCCCCGCCCGCCTTCATCACGGCAAGCGCCGCTACGACCATTTCAGCCGAACGTTCCAGCATGATCGGCACAATCGTTTCACGCTGCACGCCCCGCTTGCGCAGTGCAAGCGCCAAACGATCAGTCTTTTCATCCAGTTGGCGGTAGCTGAGCACATTTCCTTTAAAGACCAAGGCGGCCTTGTCCGGCGTCCGCGCCGCCTGCTCGCGGAAGAGGGAATGATAAGCGCGTTCAAACGGTACCGGAAGTTGCTTGGCGTTAAAAGCGCACAGCAGGCGCTCGCGTTCTGCAGACGAAATGAATTCGAATTCCGCCAGTTTGCCGTCGATGCCGTCTGCCAGCACGCCGAGCAGATTGATGAAATGCTCGGTCAGGCGCTGCGCGCTCTCTGTTTGGTACAGATTGCGGTCATATTCGAGAAACATCGATAAGCCTTGCTGGTTTTCAAAGACATAAAAGAGCAGATCGAAATGCGCTTCTTTCGCATCATAGTCATAGCGTTTGATTGACAGCCCGCCCGCATCAAAGAGAAACTCTTCGACAAAGAACGCGAAGACTACGTCATAAATCGGATTCCGGCTGACGTCACGCTCCAAGCCCAGTTTTTCGACCATTTTTTCAAACGGGTAGGCCTGATTGTCATTGGCCGATAAGAGAATTTCGTTGACTTCCTGTAAGTAAGCTTGAAAGGTTTTGTCGCGCTGCGGATAGCTGCGCAGCGGCAGCGTATTGACGAACATGCCGAGCATGCCGTCAACATCCGGATGCGTGCGATTGGCAAATGGCGAACCGACGATGATTTCATCCTGTCCGCTGTAACGGGCCAGCAGCGTTTTGAACGCCGCCAGCAGCAAGGCAAAGAACGTCACTCCCTGCGCTTCGGCAATGCGTTTCAGTTTTTCGGCGGTGCCTTTATCCAGATCGGCAAAGATTTTTCCGCCCTGGTATTTTTTATTCGCCGGGCGCGGATAATCGGTAGCCAGATTCAACACCGGCAGCTCTCCCTGCAAGCGTTCCAGCCAAAAGGCTTCCTGCTTGCCTAACGCACCGCTTTCGAGTCTGGCATTATACCAAGCCGCATATTCATGATAGGATACCGTCAGCGGCGGCAACGACTCGTTTTGATAAAGCTTCATCAGTTCTTTTACCAGCACCACTACTGAAACGCCATCCAGCACGATATGATGCGCGTCAAGAACCAGCATATGCTTATAGGCGTCAATTTCCAAGAGCGCCACCCGGAATAACGGCGCTTCCTCCAGGTCAAAACGCTGAATGAAGTCGGCAATTGCGTTGTCGATCGCAGACTCGTCCACGACCTTGATTGTCTTTTTCAAGCGCACGCCGGCGCTTATTTTTTGCCGCACCTCGCCGTCGCGCAGCGCAAAGGACGTGCGCAGCGCCGGATGCCTCTCCACCAGGCTGTCAATCGCCATACCAAGGCGCGCCTTGTCCAGTCGCCCCTCCAGAAAGATCGGCAGTACGACATGATACGTGTTGCCGATATCCGCCATCTTATCAATGATGTACATGCCCTTTTGCGCCGGTGAAACCGCATAGTCGTCTGCAAGCGGCAGATTGGGAATCGGCTCGTAGCGCACCGCGTCCTTCGGCGTATGCGCCAGACGCTTAGCCAGTATTTCCACCGTCGGAATCTTCAGCAGCTCGGCCACCGAAAGCGATACCGCAAAAAACTTTTGCAGCTTTGCGCCCAGCACGACCAGTTTCAGCGACGTCCCGCCCAGACTGGTGAAGGTATTGGAGATGCCCACCTGCTTCACGCCCAATATATCCTGCCACAGCGTGCACAGTTCCTGTTCGAGATCATTGCGCGGCGCGATATATTCGCCTATTTCCGCACCGCCGTTGATTTCGGGCAACGCTTTTTTATCCACCTTGCCGTTGGCGGTAAGAGGCAATGCTTCGATCTGCAGCAGATGCTGCGGGATCATGAAATCGGGCAAGTCAGCCAGCATAAAGCCTTTCAACGCTTCGACGTCCACTTTGCGCGCGGCGGCGAAATAGCCGCACAAATACTTGTTGCCGGCCGCATCATCGCGGGCAATGACGACGGCTTCCTTGACGTCGTCATACTGCAATATCTTTTGTTCGATCTCGCCGATCTCAATCCGGAAACCGCGAATCTTCACCTGTTGGTCGATCCGACTTAAAAACTCTAGATTGCCGTCCGGCAGCCAGCGCACCAGATCGCCGGTGCGATACAAACGCTGGTTCAGCTCGTTCGTCGCATGCGGATTGGCGATGAATTTTTCCGCTGTCAGTTCCGGCCGGTTGCGATAACCGCGCGCCATCTGCGCACCGGCGATGCAGAGTTCGCCCGGCACGCCGATCGGCTGCAGTTGCAGATTTTTGTCCAGTACGTATACCCAGGTATTGGCCAGCGGCTTGCCGATCGGCATATTGGCATACGGTCGATCAATCAGAAAACGCGTCGTATAGATCGTATACTCGGTCGGCCCGTAGGCGTTGACGATCTGGTAGGGCGTTTCCCGGTACGCTTTGTACTTCTCGCCGCCGGTCGCCATCAGACGCAGGCTTTTGTTCTCGACCAATTCGGCAAACTGTTCGCACAGTTGCGTCGTCATGAACGTAACGCTGATCTGGTTTGTTTCGAAAAAGCGGTTCAATTCGTCCAGCGACAGCATGATTTCCGCCGGAACCAGATACACGGCTGCGCCGACCAAGAGAGGCGCAAAGTTCGACCACATCGAGGCGTCGAAACTGAAACTCGCATAGGATGCCAGACGGTCCTTTGCCGACAGGGCCGTCGCGCGGTTTTCGCTGTAAAACATATTGATCAGACCGCGATGAAGAATCATGGTGCCTTTCGGCAGACCGGTAGAACCCGACGTGTAAATGATCGCAGCCAGATTGTCGCCGCTACTGTGCTCTTCCGGCGGCTTTTGCACAGGCGGATAGTTCGTCGCATCTTTGACGTCAATAAAGAAGCCTTCAAAGCGGCTGAACTTGTCTTTAAGCGACAGTTCGCTCAGGATCAGGCGCGCGTTGCTGTCTTCCAGCATATAATCGAGCCGTGCCTGCGGATACTTGATATCAAGCGGCAGGTATGCCCCGCCCGCCTTCATGACCGCAATCGCTGCGATAACCATTTCCGCCGAACGTTCCAGCATGATCGGTACGATCGTCTCACTCGTGACGCCATGCTCGCGCAGCAGCAGCGCCAGGCTGTCCGTTCGTTCGTCCAACTGCCGGTACGTATAGCTTGTTTCTTTGAAAACCAGCGCCGTATTCTCCGGCGTGCGCTTTGCCTGCTCGCGAAAGAGACTGTGATACGATCGCTCAAGCGGAACCTCCAGCGCCGTATCATTGAATGTAGAAAGCAATACCTCTCGCTGCGCTGCCGAAAGCAGCGGCAAGAAGCTGATACGCTGCGCCGCGTCCGTCAAAACTCCGTCCAGCAAGGTCAAGAGTCCGTCATAAATCATCTGCACTTCCTGCTCGGTATATTTGGCGCTCTGGTATTCGATGACGATTTTTTTCAAGCCCGCCGCATCATCCAAGCCCTGATTCAAATAAAAAACGAACGGCTCAGGAGAAAATTTGCGCTTTGGCAGCGTCGCCGTGCAATTCTGCAGACCGTCGCGCCCTACGCTGCTCTGCACCAGATAATATTCCAAGAGCCGAACGCGCTCGCCCTGCCGCTGCGTCAAGTCTTCTACCAACCGGTCGAAAGGGTAACGCTGATGCGCAATGGCCGCTTGCAATTCGTCGTTCACCTTTGCCAAAGCCTGCTGAAATGTATCTTCCTCGTCCAGTGAAATGCGCAGCGGTAATGTGCTGACAAAGTGGCCGAGTCGCCCTTTGCTCGCCTCGCTGACCCGGTTATGAAACGGCACGCCCAACACCATGTCATAACGTCCGGTGACGCGAGCCAGCCACACGGCAAACAGTGTGGTGAAGACCCTGAAATAGCTTAATTGATTGGCCGTGCAAAACGCGTTTAGCCGCCCCAGCGCTTCCGACGGCAAAGTAAATTCGATACGCTCCGCGGCAATATTCATAGCTGGCGTTTCTTTTCCATAAAGCGCGCTGTATTCCGGCAGTTCGGCGAATCGTCCCCGCCAAAAATCGCCATCCGTCTTGTACTGCTTCGATTCCAGATACGCTTTTTCTTCATTAATATAATCAAGATAGGATCGTTTCACGCTTCCGCGCTCTTGCCCTGTATACCGCTCCTGCACCTGTCGAATAAAATTATATAGCGAACCATTGTCGCAGATCACATGATGCGCAACGAGTAACAGTACAAGCCGCCCCTGGCAGCGCGCCAACAGGATGCGGTACAACTTCTGATCATACAGGTAAAACGGCGTTTCAACCGCCGTATGGATCCAGTCGTCCAACTGCGCCTGCGTCGCAAGCTCGGTAACTTGAAACGATTGAACGCTGCCCGACGCAACATACTGGAGCGTTTCACCACTTACTGCATCACGCTTCAGTCGCAAACGAAAAGCATCATTACAGTCCAGTACCGCATTGATGCTTTCTTTTAAGCGCTCTATCTCCCAATCGCCCGGCAAATCAAAAGCCGCCGCCAAATTGGCGAAATTAGTTCCTGGATGAAATTCTTCGCCATACATGATTCGTCGCTGGGCATGCGTCAGCGTTACTAACTGTTCGGATTGAGCTTTCATCACTCAGGCACCTCCACGTAATTTTATCACTCTTCCGTATTCCAATACGAGACTATCCTTCTTTGCTAAAATAGACGGGTTTTTCATAAAAACCGCAAGATTACTCTGCATTGCTTGTCCAAGCTCCGCTGACGCCTCTGAAACGATTGCTCGCAGCGCGGAACAATTCCACCCGTGCAGATCATAAAACAGCGTCAGAATGCTCCTTGTATTTGCGCTCTTGTAACTTACGTTATTCCATGGGGATTTCCCCCACTCCTGCCTTTTTACAAAATTTTCTGCCATTCATTCTAATAACCTAAGCTAAGAAAAAGCAGTTGAAGACGCACTGCGTCTCCAACTGCTTTTTCCTAGTTTCTTCCGTAGCGATCCTCATAACGGACAATGTCGTCCTCGTCCAGATAGCTGCCGTTTTGCACCTCGATAATTTGCAGCGGCAATCTGCCGGGATTTTCAAGCCGATGCTTCGTCGTCTGCGGCACAAAAACGCTTTCGTTTTCATGCACCATCTGTTCTTTTTCGCCAATCGTCACCTTAGCCGTACCGCCGATCACGATCCAATGTTCGCTGCGATGATAATGCATTTGTAGGCTAAGGATTTCATCGGGATTTACTACGATCTTCTTCATTTTGTAGCCTGGCCCGGAACCAAGCACGGTATAATAGCCCCACGGTCGATAAATCGTCGTATGCTGATCGGCCTCGATCCGGCCGCGCGCTTTCAAGTCAGACACCAGCTCTTTGACTTTTTGCGACTCGCCTTTCTTTGCGACGACGATCACGTCATCCGTTTCGACAACCAGGATATCCTCAAGACCGATTCCGGCGATCAGGCGACTGTGCGCCAGAATCAACGAGTTACTGCACTCAATTGGCAGGCAATCTCCTTTTAATGCATTGCCGTTCTCATCTTTAGCCAACGCATCGTAGATGGCGTCCCATGAGCCGATATCATTCCAGCGCGCTGTGATCGGCAGCATCACCATCGATGTTGATTTTTCCGCAATCGCATAGTCAAAGGAAATATTGGGCAGTTCGGCAAAAATTTCCGTCATCGCCGCCAGGCCGCTCTCCGTCGCTTCATAAAGTTCCGTTTGATACGCTTTTAGTTCCGTCATAAAACGCTGCATCGTAAAGGCGAACATGCCCGCATTCCAATAATAGTTGCCTGCCGCAAGATACGACTCTGCCGTTGTTTGATCCGGCTTCTCACGAAACGATTGTACCGTAAAACCGTTCTCAAATGCCGGCCCGGCCTGAATATAACCATACCCCGTTTCCGGATGGTCCGGCCGTATGCCGAGCGTGACGATCTTGTCGAGCTTTGCCAGTTCGACTGCTTGCCGGACATTGACAATAAACAGGTCCACCGGTTCGATCAGATGATCGGCCGGCGTCACATATAAAATCTCGTCGTCTGCGCAGCCCAATTCTTCTCTGCAGTACTGAACGGCAAACGCGATCGCCGGCGCGGTATTTCGCGCCACGGGTTCGAGCAGGATGTGCGCTTCCGGCGCACCAACGGCAATCAATTCCGTTTTCACCAGATGGATGTATTCCTGATTGGTCACGACGATCATATCCGCCGCTTTGACCACTGGAAGAAAGCGGGCTATCGTCTGCGCGAGCAGCGACGTATCACCGTTCAGTTTTAAAAATTGCTTGGGAAATAAACTGCGCGACAGCGGGAAAAGGCGGCTGCCGCCGCCGCCTGCGAGAATGATGATTTTCATCGACTGCTTCCTCCTTTTCTCAGCCGGGCCGAAGCATGGCGCAACGTTTTATCCAGCGACAATCCGGCGATACAATAGCCGACAATGCTTTCCGCGCCCTGATTGCGATTTATGCCCTCTGCCATAATGCCGTCATAGCAGCCGCCTGTTTCAGGATTTATCATGCTCTCGCCGCAGGAATTCGCTCCCGCATACCAGGCGAAGCTCCGTTTGGCCGCTGCCAATAAACTGACCTCGCCGGTAACGTCGTATGCGGCCAAATGAGCCAGAGTAGACATTGACGCCTCCAGCGGCTGTTGGTCGTATAACGCAGGTTTCGCACCGCGCTGCCACCACCCCTGACAGCCAACCGGACGATAAAAGTCGTCCCGGAACGCATCCTGATCAAGAAAATTTAAGCTTTGCTGCGCGATTGTCAGAAAGCGCGGCTCGCCGGTTCGTCGGGCCGCCACGAACATCGCCCATGGCAAGAGCGCATTGTCATACGTCAGACTGTTTTCAAACCAGCGCCACTCGCTGTCTGCGGCGCATTGCTCAAAGCATACGGCAATCGCATTCGCAATTTTGCCGCTGCATTCTTCACTCATGCTTCTGCTGATCAGATCAAGACCAAGCAAGGCGTAGGCCTGTCCACGCAGGTGCTGAAGTAAGGCTGCTTGCGGCAGAGCAAGGCGAATTGCGCTGGCACAGGCGGCTTTTACTCCGTTTGGCATCAGAGAAGAAGCCAACGTATAGCCAAGCGCCCAAAGACAGCGCCCAAAACATTCTTCCGAACCTTGTTTTTCAGTAAACTGCCGTCCGTAAGTCATGAAGTTGCGAAAATGGCCGCTTTCCGTCTGCGCATGCAGAAGGAATGCCAGGTAACGGTAAATCAGCGTAAGATAGGCCGGTTTCGGCTCCGTTTCATAGAGCATAACGGCCATGATCAGCGCGCGTGCGTTGTCGTCGGTCGTATACCCTTTTGCCAAGTCCGGCACATCATAGCGTGTATGCTGAAACATACCGGTATCGTCGGTCATGCGAAAAATATGGGCGTCATCAAAGCGAGAGCTGAATTTAGCCTTCATTCGCTTTTCATCGCCTTACAGCTCAGCAGCGCAGGATAGTCTCGCATCATGACTTCCGCGTCGTTTCTTTTTGGCACGCGCTGCGCCGCAACGGCAATACGCTCCGGCACTTTCGTCAGCGACGGCCGAAGAATCCGACTCGTGTCTTCACGCAACATCTTAGCCTCGTCCTCGATGATCCGCTTACTCAATTGCGCATACTGCGCAGCTACTTTCGCCCAAGTCATCGTTTCGCCGACTGCCAGCGTCCGCGCCTCCATCGCCTGCTTACGCTTTGCATCGCCGAGTACGATCCGGATACAGCTTGCGATTGAATCGGCATCCTTGAATTCGGCGAGCAGACCGCGCCCCTCGCCCAGCATTTCTTCGGCATAGCGGTAAGGCGTCGATATGATGACCCGCCCGCAGCCGACCGCGTAGGCCAGCGTTCCGCTGACCGCCTGTTCCTTCGAAAGATACGGCGTCAGGTACATATCCGACAAGTGCAGGTACGTCATCACTTCTTCCTTGCTGAGATACTTGTCGATAAAGCGAATATTATCCTGCACGCCAAGGCTGGTCGCTAAATCGATCAGGCTTTGCCGATATGTCTCACCCATTGCATCCTTGACGCAAGGGTGCGTCTTGCCAAGGATCAGGTAGACGAGATCCGGATGCTCGGCTGCCGCTTTTGCCACTGCTTCAATGCCGTATTCAAGCCCTTTGGCCGGACTGATAAGGCCAAAACTGCTGATGACCTGCTTGTCCGCCAAACCGTATTCCTCTTTCAGTGTTTCGCGCGCTTTGACCTGCATATCCGGTACGCCATGCGGAATGAAAACGATCTTCTCCGCTGCAATCTCATACATATTCTCCAATATTGCGATCGAACTTTCCGCCATCGTCACCACTTTCGCGCTGAGATCGCCCAAATCGCGCAAAACTCTTCGCTGCTTGGCGGACGGTTCCAAGAGTACCGTATGCGTCGTAACGATAAAGGGAATTCGTAATTCCCTTGCCAAGTCAAGAATGTATTCGCCGCACTCGCCGCCGAAGATGCCGTATTCATGTTCGATGACCAGCAGATCGACATTGTCGTTCGCCCAAAGCGCCGCCAACTGGTAACTCGCTCGATCATGTTGGTTCAGCTTATATTTTACCTGGGTATTCGAATGCGGTTTGGCATAAGCGTCTTTATCGACTACCGCGATGACGCTGGGCCTGATCCAGGTTAACTTATCAATTTCAGTCAGCAAATCTTCGGTAAAGGTGGCTAAACCGCACTCACGCGGCGGATAGGTGCTTAAAAAAGCAATCTTTCTTATTTTCGTTGTTGTAATCATTTTATCTCTCCTTCTTTCTCTCAACGCTTCCGCTGCTTCAAGTTCTGCTGTTTATTGCCTGCCGGCAGAATCTTTTCCTGACAGCGGTTGTCCTAATAAAGCGTCGCATCGATCGCTTCCGGACAGCGTTTGAGATACTCCAGCAACTCGCTTACATTGGCGGTTGCCAGTGCGATGCAGGAATCTGCGCCGCCATAATACATCTTCAGCACACCCGTCTTTTCATCGACGACGCAGCCGCTGGGAAAAACGACATCGTCAACATCGCCTTCGCGCTCGTACCACTCGGTTGGCCCAAAGACCCATTCATCACTGCGGTGCAGCACCTTCAGCGGATTATCAAGATCGAGCAGCGCCATGCCAAGGCGATAGATCGATCCGGAAGCCGTCAGGCGCACACCATGGTAAAGTAGAATCCAACCTTCGGACGTTTCGATCGGCGGCGCAGCCAGACCGATTTTTCCGCCATCCCACCAGCCGCCGCGACGCGCATGCATCAATACCTGGCGTTCTCCCCACTGGGAAAAGTCATCGGTGACAGAAAGCCAAATATGAGCGCCCGGCACATAGTTTGCTGTAATCGGTCGATGAATTAACGCCCATTTCCCATTAATCCGGCGCGGAAAAAGCGCCGCATCCTTATCTTCCGGCGGCATAATCGGGCCGTAGCGCTCAAATTTGATGAAATCGCTCGTCAGCGCCATTGCCACGAGCGGTCCGCCGCGCGAATAGGCCGTGTAAACAATGGCCCATTTCTCTAATTCAGCCAGCCAAGTAATCCGCGGATCTTCAATGCCCCACTGCTCTTCCGGGTAGTGCTCCGGATCCGGTTCAAGCGTCGGCACACGTTCAATCTGCCAATTGCTCACGCCATCATCACTGATCGCCTTCGTCAGATGTGAAAAACCCCGCCGGTCTTCGACCCGGGCCAACAGCAACACCTTGCCGTGAAACATCGTTGCCGCCGGGTTGAACACGGTATTTGCCGGGTAAGGCCAGCCTTTGGCTGTCAGGATCGGATTATTGGGATAACGCTGAAACAACTCTTTATATGTATTGTTTTCGCTCTTTAACTTTGATTCAAACCTGTTTTTGCCCATAAAAAAAAACCTCCTACGTCTGGGTATTCGGCGGATGCCGGCAAGTGTGATAGGTCACACCAATCCCTATATTCCGTGGCGGTTATGCATAGTATTGATTTGTCGCTGCTACCGATAGCGTCTAACGAGCCGTAGTTAATTATACACCATTTTTTTCCATTCGTCAAATCGGTGTTTTCTCGTTGTAAACAATTGTATATTTAAATTAGACATTGTAGTATGATGAGCCAAATAACAAGCAAGCAGAAGGAGGGCATCCATCATGCATGATCCGATCGTAACACGCTATCCCGGCAACCCGATATTGACTAGGCAAGATGTTCCTTACGACGTCCACACCGTACATAACGCCGGCGTTGCCAAATACCGCTCCGTGTATTACATGCTTTTCCGTTCGCATCTTGCAACCGGTCGTTCGATTATCGGCTTGGCGGAAAGCAGGGACGGTTATTCGTTTACGGTGCGGCCTGAGCCATTCATTGTCCCTGCAAGCGAAGGAATTTTCCAAAAATATGAAGCGTTCGGCGTGGAAGACCCCCGCATTTCATGCATTGACGGCGAACACTACATCACCTACAGCGCCTATTCCAAATACGGCGTACGCATCGTACTGGCAAAAACTTCTGACTTCACTTCATTGGAGCGCATCGCGCTGATTACTGAGGCGGATTATCGCAACATCGTCTTGTTTCCAGAAAAAATAAACGGCCGCTACGTGCGTCTCGACCGTCCTCATTCTGAAATTTCGCCCTGGGCGATTTGGATCAGCTATTCGCCTGACCTCGTCTATTGGGGCGAAGCGGAATTGATCATGCTGCCGGAGGCGTATCACTGGGATGAAATGAAGATCGGCCCCGGAGCGCCGCCGATCAAGACAGAGCAGGGCTGGCTGTCGATCTATCACGGCGTTTTTCCTACCATGGCCGGCGCCGTATACCGGCTTGGAGTCGCCTTGCATCAGCTCGATGATCCGTCTGTCATTCTCGGCGTCAGCGATCGTTGGATTTTGCAGCCGGAAGATGCTTGGGAAGTGACCGGCTATGTGCCAAACGTCGTATTCAGCTGCGGCGCCGTCGCGGAAGACGACGGCAGCGTCAAAATCTACTGGGGGGCCGCCGATTCTGTAATGTGCGTAGGTACCGCCAAGCTTAACGATCTAGTGGATCTTTGTCTTAACCACAGTCGAGCCGCGCTTCCCTGAGCAACGCTTTCGCTATTCGCCGCGAATCACGCGCAGCAATTCCGCTGTTTTTTCCGTCACCAGGGCTTTATCGCCGCGACTTTCCACATTGAGACGCAGCAGTGGTTCCGTATTGGATGTGCGAAGGTTGAAGCGCCACTGTTCATATTCCACGCTAAGGCCATCGGTACGATCCACGTTAAGCGCCTTGGGAATGTAGCTTTCTTCAATTTTCCGCATGACTTGCTCCGCATCCTGCACCGTACTGTTGATCTCACCGCTGACCGGAAAGGCAGCCATCCGTGCGGCCACCAATTGCGACAGCGTTTTTCCGCTTGCGCTGATAAGCCCGGCCACCAGCAGCCAGGGTATCATACCGCTGTCGCAATAGGCAAAGTCTTTGAAATAGTGATGCGCAGACATTTCGCCGCCATAGACCGCGTCTTCCTGACGCATGCGTTCCTTGATAAATGCATGACCGGTCTTGCTCTGAATCGCCTGTCCGCCCGCCGCCTTCACCATTTCAATCGTATTCCAGGTCAGGCGCGGGTCATGGATGATTTTTGCGCCAGGCTGGTGCTGTAAAAACGCTTCTGCCAACAGACCAACCATGTAGTAGCCCTCGATGAATTCCCCCTGTTCATCAAATAGGAAACAGCGGTCAAAATCACCGTCCCAGGCAATACCAAAATCAGCGTTCGCTTCCCGTACGGCGTTAGCTGTCGCCGCACGATTTTCAGGCAGCAACGGATTGGGAATGCCATTGGGAAACGTGCCGTCCGGTTCATGGTTCAATTTGACGAAATGAAACGGCAAGTGTCTTTCCAGCGCGTCCAGCGCCGGTCCGGCGCAGCCGTTGCCGGCATTGACGACGATTTTCAGCGGTTTTAGCCGTTCAACATTGACATAGCGCAGCAAATGCGCAATATAGTCCGGCATGATGTCAAAAGCGTCAACCATTCCCGGAAGTGTATGTGCGTCAAGCGGCCAGACGTGCGCCGCATCGACAACGAACTCCTCTAACTTGCGCAAACCGGTATCGCCGCTAACGGGCCTTGCTCCGGCACGCACCAGTTTCAGTCCGTTGTAATCGATCGGATTATGGCTTGCCGTAACCATGATGCCGCCGTCCAGCTCCAGATGCTGCGCGGCAAAATAGATCATTTCCGTACCGCAAAGCCCTAAGTCAAGTACCTGGCAGCCCATCGCCTGCAAACCGCGAATCAGCGATTGCGTCAACGCTTCGCTCGACAAACGAATATCGCGTCCAACCGCCACGCGTTTTGCCGCAAAGAGTTCTGCGAAAGCCTGTCCAATCCGGTACGTCATCGCCTCATTCAGCTCATCTGGAACCCGCCCCCGGATATCGTACGCTTTAAACGCGTCGCGCTTCATGCGCTGCGCCGCCTTCATCGCCCACGCTCCTGTAGAATTTCTTTATAGACGTCGATATAGTCTTTCACCATGCGCGTTTGCGAAAAATTGTCTTGCACTGTTTTGCGGCAGTCTTCCCGTTTCAGCGCGCCGACCGCTTTGCACTTTTCCGCCATCTCCGACACATTATCGACGAGAAAGCCATTGACGCCGTTTTGGATAATTTCCGGCATTGAGCCTTTTTTGAACGCCAGTACCGGCGTACCGCAGGCCATCGCCTCAACGACGCTGAGGCCGAACGGCTCGGCAAAATGAATCGGATGCAGAAGCGCACAGGCATGGCCCAGTACTTCATTGCGTTGCTCCGGTCCGACAGAACCGATATAGCGAATATCTTCATTCAGCTGTGGTTTGACCTGCGTCTCATAATATTCATGGTCTTGAACGATGCCGGCAAGTACCAGTTTCATCTTCGCCCGTTTAGCGACTTCGATCGCCTCTCTTGTTCCCTTATCCTTATGGATTCTGCCGAAGTAGACTAAATAATCGCCGCGTTCTTTCTGAAAATCAAATTCCGCCAGATCGATGCCGTGGTGCACGGTTCGTACATAATCAAGCGTCGGACTGCGGTCGGCATCGCTGATTGAAACATAATGCGTCTTTTTATTGTACCGCTCATAGACCGGCATAATCTTCGTCGAAGAAAAGCCGTGTATCGTCGTAAGCAGCGGCGTTTTGATCAGTCCGCTGTAAGTCAGCGGCAGAAAATCATAATGGTTGTGAATGAGGTCAAATTCAGTGGCGTGTTCCATGATTGACGCAATATGCAACGCCTCCCATACTTTCGCGTCAATCTTCCGGTTTTCCTCATACGGCGTTTCGCATACGCTGCGCAGCGTCGCAGATGTCAGGGAATCTCCTGTGGCATAGAGCGTCACATCGATTCCTTCCTGGACAAGCCCTTCCGTCAATAAGGAAACAACCCTTTCCCACGGTCCATAATGTCGCGGCGGCGTACGCCACGCAATCGGTGATAGAATCGCGATTTTCATAAACGCCTCAATTCAGGCAAAACATTTGGCAACTTTTTTCTCTTTTTCCATGTTCTGCATTTTTATTACTTCGACACCGCCCTCCCCTATGCCTCTATAATAAAAAGCACGCTCGGCGTCCAAAGGCAGACTGATCATATTTGCTCAGCTAAAAGCAAGTTAAAACAGCGCAAAGAAAAACAGCCGGGCGTTTACTATGCCCCGGCTGTTTTTCTCTTTGTGCGTTACTTTTTCTGCATTGCCTGCCCGCAGCAATGAATCTCTGGATTGCCGCCAGCCTTCGTCACCGTGACTTCATTGCCGCAGAGCGGACAAATAAAAACTTCTCCTGCTTGTGCCATTATCGCTAACCTCCCCTCTGTTATGTTTAAAGGGCCATATCCGTTCCTATCATTAGTCTTCATCCTCAGAGCAAAGGATACGGCCTGTTCACATTATTTTTCCGTTTTCCGTTTCGGAGTAGACACCGACGCCGACGCCTTCCATTCCTTTGACTACGAAACCGCTGCTGATAACCCGGCGCAAAGCGGCGCGGCCGCGCTGCAGCCTGGCTTTGGCGGCGCTGAGCGGAATAGCGAGAATTTTAGCGGCATCAGGCACGGAAAGGCCTTCGAGATCATGCAGCACTAAAATAATTCGCTGCGTATCCGGCAATTTCAAAATGGCCTGCTGAATTAAAAATTGGTTGTATTTTGTCTCGCACATTTTGTCAGGATCTTCATTCGGTCGTTCGAGCGGCAGCAGCGCCGACTGAAGCGCGTCATTCCATTCCACCTGGTTTTGGCTGAGGCTGCGTTTCTTGCGAAAATTCAGGCAGACATTGGTGCTTAAGCGATAAGCCCAAGTGTAGAGCGACGCCTCGCCTTTGAAATTTTTCAACGAACGATGTACCTGCAGCAAAATGTCCTGCAGTGCATCGACCGCATCATCATGGTTGCCCAGCATCCGGTAAGCCAGTGAATAGAGCCTGGATTGGTATTGGTCGGCAAACAAGCGCAAAGCGCGCTCGCTGTCGGCAGCATTATATGCATCAAGAATTTTTTTATCTTCTTCACTCATCTCATTCACCTCTTGCTTCTTCAATGAACGATGCCGCGCGGCATTCGCTTCAGCACCTCTTCCTCGCTTTCACTATACCCCGAATCGTCAAATTCGACAACGCCCAATCCGACGCCCGGCATTGCTTCATACGCTTTGACTTCGCCTTTGGCGGTGGAGCCAAGTGCGCCAAGCAGGATATAAAGATCACGGAATGCGCCTTCGGGTTTGGCGAGTTCGACCAGTTTTTCATCCAGTTCCAATACCGCCATGCCGTTACCGGAGCTCAATAGGTCGAGCACCTGACGATCAAATTCGCCGTGTTCGCGTCGGCTGCGTCCGGTCATGAGCGTACGCAGATCATGCGATAGCGAGCCGGATACGAGCAGCAGCGTCTTGCCGCCCCATTCGCGCAGTGCGCCGCCCAAAGCGCGCCCCCAGCGAAACGCATCAATTGGCGAGCCGGCAACCGACAGCGGCACGACAGGCACATCCCGCTCGGGAAACATGAAATGAAGCGGAATGGTCACTGCGTGGTCAACGCCGTGCTTCGCATTTTGCGGAAACACTAAACTTTTCGCTCCGGCAGCCAGCAGCCGGTTCGCAAGCTCCCTCTGCCCGGCGACATCATATTCCACTTCGCTGCGAAAGCCGTAGTAATCGGTCACGGTCTTATGCGCATCCGCTGCATCGAGCGCAAAGTTTGCGCCGGTCTGCCAATGCGTCGTAACGGCGATAACCGCTTCGACGCCCCACTCTTTCAAACGTTTGCCGCTGTCGCGCAGGGCATTGACCACCGCATTGTCCTTGCCGTCGAGTTCGTCTTCGAGCAGCGTTGGTGCATGCGGCACAATCATGCCATATAGGTTCGAATTTAATTTCATCATATTCGTTCATCCCTTTCAAACAACCTTTAGCAACTTAGTACACCGTTGTCGCGAAAAGGATACTGGCACCGCAAAAAATAGACCGCCCCGCAAAAAACGGTTCGGTCTATTTTATAATTGGGAGTTACCTTATCTTTTAAAATTTAAGATTCCGTTTGCCAGAATTTCTTGCGCTCTGCCAACGTCATCAAAGCCGTTCGATTTCATTTTACCGATGCCGTTGTAGTTCGTGAACCACGTTTCGATAATCGTCGTTACGCCGGGAAATTTTTTATCAAGTTCCGTCAGGCTGTTCACCTGATAGAGGGGGCTACCTTCCTGAACGGCAATCAATTTGTCTGTTTCAACGTTCTTGGTGTTGATCAGCTTAATGCTGCCGATGATCTTAGCCTTAACCACAGCGCCGCGTTGCACCGAGTCGCCGAGAACCAGCACAGCCAGAACCTCTTTATCGTTTCCGACGGTTCTAGGCACGATGCCGAAGTTTCCCGGATAGCCAAGATAATTGATCACGCGCGGTTTGCCGTCGCGCAGTTCAATGCTAAGTCCGCCAGTCCTCTCATCCACTTCCCACTTCGGCGTCGTTCCGGCTGGGATCGCGATCACGGCATTGATCGTGCCGCCTTCATTCAGCGGTAAAACTCCCGTGTACAGGTTTTTTTCACTGACGATGGTATACGCGTCTTTGAATTTCAGACCGGACGCCAAATTGTCCTTGGGTGCGTCGGCGGCAAAAGCCGTTGCGAGAAAACAGAACGACAGGGCTAAAAGCAAACTGATTTTTTTCATTGAAAATCCCCCTCTACTTTTTTACTATTTCGAATATTCCGCAACAAAATAGTATCATAATAAAGGAGGCCTAAACAATAGTTCGGCAGGGATTATGGTTATCATATTAATGGATTGACGTCAATCAATTTGCCTGATGGCAGCATACCTTCATGCGCAACCACTTAAGAAAACTCCTTATCTGTGGCATCTATGGGCAATTGAATCGTAAATGTCGTTCCTTCGCCAAGCACAGAATCGACATCGATTATACCTTTGTGTAAGTTTACAATAATATCATTGCAAATACTCAACCCCAGACCGGTTCCTTTTCCCGCCGGTTTTGTGGTGAAAAACGGATCGAAAATAGCTTTGCGAATCTGTTCGGGAATGCCGGTACCATTATCTTGTATCGAACAGTAGACAAAGCTGTCGTCATGCCAGGTCGTAATCGAGATGCAGCCGCCGGAGGAGCGCTCGCTCTCTTCAACGGCATGCACGGCATTTACGATGAGATTTAATAAAACTTGGTTAATCTTATTGGCAATCGCCTGGATCAACGGCAGCGGTACGAGACTTGTTTTTACCTCGATCGAATATTTTGTTTCATTTCTGGTCATGATCAAAGTGTTTTCAATCCCCTGATTCAGATCATAGTCGCTGAAAGCAGCATCGTCTTTACGGGAAAAGAGCCGCAACGCCTTAACGATGCTCAAAATCCGCTCAAAACCATCTTTGGATTCCTTAAAAAGATCATCAATATCTTCCATAAGCGTATTCACATGCGCCCGTTGACACAGCCTTTCGACATCATCACATTCTTCGAGCAACGCCGCCGGATAGTTTTCTTTCAGTTTAGCAAATAATTGTTGATAAGCTCGCAGTATCTCGGTAAAGGTCGTAAAGTAATCCTGCAACACAGAAAAGTTGCTGTTAACAAAGCCAAGCGGCGTATTTATTTCATGAGCAACGCCTGCGGCCAGCTGACCGAGCGCCGCCATTTTTTCCTGTTGAAGCAAACTTTCCTGCGTTTGCTTTAAAGCCTGCAACGCACTTGCCAGTTCTTCATTGTTTGCGCGCAATTGCAGTTCCACTTCTTTCAACGTGGTTATATCTTGTTGCGTAACAACATAGCCGGAAATTTCGCCTTCTGCGCCATGTAGCGGCACTGCGGAAGACAGGGCCCAATACGTTTGGCCGTCTCCTCTCTTGTTTTGAATTTCTCCCCGCCAAATCTGATCGCTGGTGACAGCCGCCCAAAGCGCATTGCAGTCCGTTTCGGAATATAACGCTAAATCCTCTAAATTGAGCTCATAGCCGATAATTTCTTCCGACGTTTGTCCGCTAAAAGAAGCGATGCATTTATTCACATACTGTACACGCCCCTGCCTGTCTATGATCAGGACAAGAATCGGGCTCTGCTCAATAATGCCGGACAGCGTGTTGACTTTTTCAATATAACTTTGAATTTTTTTCGCCTCACGCCGCACCTTTACTTCATACAATTCCCTTTCAATTGCAGGTGCAAGACGTTGTAAACGATCTTTCATTACATAGTCATTTGCGCCTGCTTTCATCGCGCTTACCGCAATTTCTTCGCTAATCGTTCCGGTCACTATGATAAACGGCAGATCGAGACCGGACGCATGCAAAATGCGTAGCGCGGCAATGGCATTGAAACCAGGTAACGTATAATCGGACAATACCAAATCCCATTTCCGCTCAGAAAGCGCTGCCGTTAACGCAGCCGCATTGTCAACGCGCGTCTGGCTGACGCTGTAGCCCGCATTTTCCAATTCGTAGAGAATGACGGCCGCATCGTCTTCGGAATCTTCCACAAGCAGTACGCGAAGCTCCCTCATTTCCATCCCCCTCATTCGGCCAATATTTCCGAATGGCTTTTTCAGCCTCTCTTTCAGGCTTAGGAATTCGACTCATCTGTGGGAAAAGAAAACGACTTTTCTTCAAACAGTTTCAGACAAGCCGCCACGACATCATGGTCATAACGTTTTCCCTTCCCCTGTCTTATTTCATCCAGCGCTTTATCAATGCCGAGTGCAGCACGGTAAGGTCGGTGTCCTGACATGGCTTCTACGACATCCGCAACCGCAATGATCTTTGCTTCCAGAAGAATTTCTCCATCGACTAGTTTGCGCGGATAACCGGAGCCATCGATTCGTTCATGGTGCTGGTAGATGATCTCCGCGATATTCCATGGGAGCTCGGCATTTCGCAATATTTCATAACCGGCTTCGGCATGGGTTTTGATCAACTCAAACTCCGCCGTCGACAATTTGCCGCTTTTGCTCAGTATTTCTCCCGGAATCTTCAGCTTGCCAATATCGTGAATAAACGAAGCCATCTTAAGTCCCATCAACGCATCGCCGGACATTGCCAGTTTTTCGCCGATCGCCCCAGATAGCGCAGCCACTCTTTTTTGATGTCCGGAGGTATATACGTCTTTCGCCTCAACAGCATCGGATAATACCTTAATCGTCTGCTCCCAGGCAAATTGCAGCTGCGTTAAGCGCTTTTCCAATTCCAGTTCGATTTTCTTTTTTTCCGTAATATCGCGACTGAGACCGACAATACCTACGACTTCGCCGCTTTTAGACAAGAGCGGTACTTTTATTGTATCAAAGTAAGAACTTGCGCCATTCTTACAGATAAACCGTTCTTCACGCCTCAACAATCCCGACTCTATTGTGTTACGATCGGTTTGCTGGACTTCAGCAGCTAATGAGGGCTCAACCAATAGGTAATCCGTTTGATTAATGATTTCTGTACGAAGCAGGCCAACAAATTTTTCGAATGCCGAATTCACCATCTGATAACGCCCATTCAAATCTTTAACAAAAAAGATATCCGGCAGCATCTCAACAACCGTCTCCAGTTTAGTCGCTGCCAGTTCCATTTCCGTTTCTGCCTGCACCCGCTCATACCGCGTCGCCGCTTCACGCAGTTCGCGTTCAATCGCCGGCGCCAGGCGGCGTAATTTGTCTTTCATGATGTAGTCGCTGGCGCCCGCTTTCATTGCGGCCACCGCCGTTTCGTCATCAATCGATCCAGTTACAATGATAAATGGAATGTCCAGTCCTTTGGATTTTAGCAGGGCCAGCGCCGGAATCGCCCCAAATCCAGGCACCGTATAATCCGCCAAAATCAAATCCCACTTTTCTTCCTGCAGCGCCAATTCCATTTGTAGCGCCGTCTCAATCCGTCTTCCTTTTATGGAAAAACCGCCTTTTTCCAATTCTAACATGATTACAGTAGCGTCATCTTCCGAGTCTTCAATAATCATCACTTTTAGCTCCAGCATAACGGATACCTCCTTTCCTCTGATTTTTCAAATGACGCGTAACTCATTGCGCCAAACTAATTTGCACCCAGGTGAAAGTAAAAGGTAGCTCCTTCTTCTAACGCCGCTACGGCCCAGATTTCGCCGCCATGGCGGCGAATGACGCGCAATGCCGTCGCTAATCCAATCCCCGTTCCAGGATAATCCGCCGCCGCATGCAAACGCTGAAACGGCGCAAAAAGTTTATCGGCCAGCGTCATGTCAAAGCCGGCTCCATTGTCGCGTATAAAGAAAGCAAGCTTTCCGTTTATTTCCGTCTGCCCAAACGCAATCATGGCATTCGGATTCTTCGCGCTAAATTTCCACGCGTTGCCAAGCAAGTTTTGCAGCATAATTCGAAGCAACGCTGGATCGCCCTTAACAAAGAGACCTTCTTGGACGCACAAGCTGATGCTGCGTTCTGGCTCGCTTTCCTGCAACTCGCGCAAAAGTGCTTCCACGATTTCACTGAGATTGACTTCGCGCAGATTAAGCGCGGTACGCCCGACGCGCGACAAGGTCAACATGTCACGAATAAGCACGCCCATTTTTTGCGAGCAAGCTTGTACGCGCAGCAGATAATAGGCGCCTTTTTCATCCAACTTGGGCGCATAACGCTCCAGAAGAATCTGCGTAAAAACGTCCATGTTTCTAAGCGGCGCGCACAAATCATGCGAAACCGAGTAGCTGAACGACTCCAAGTCTCCATTCACGACGGCTAGATTTTGATTCGCCAAAAACAATTCTTGCGACTGCTCTTCCAACTGAAAAACACTATTTTGCAATGCTTCATTGAGATCTCTGTTCTTTTTGTACGCCCTAGCAATCGCGATGGCCATAGAGCACACTTTGCCCAAATTCAAGGCAAGATTGAAATAATATTGACGATACTGCGGAAAATCAAACTGCCCCAATTCAATACTTCCTATCGTATTTTCCTTCTCGCCAATGCGCATACGAAAGCCGTCATCGCCATTAATCCACTCATATTCAGCCGGAATTTCAAGCAAATGCGGCACTATCTTCGTCACAATCGTCTCGTCGCTGTTCAACGTGTAAATCAAGGTATCGGCATCATTCAACAGCAAGAAACGAATTGTCGCAGCGCCGAACAACTGATGAAACAGGCGCATGATGTTTTCGACGACTACCGCTTCCTCGCTTAATTGCGTCCATGTTCCCACGACGTCAAGCGCCATTGCATAATCGGCAGCTTGCTGTTCTAATTTCCCTCTTTCCTCCCGCCTATATGTTAGGGATTCTTCACTGAATCTCGCAGTTACAATCCGACTGACAAATAAACGAATAAAGTCGAGTCCAATCGGGATTATCTCAAATGGCCGATCAATCCATTCTGCCATTTGCCTCAGTTTTTCGCCGCTTTTCACACTGACAGCCGTATCAATCAACACCAACTTCGTACAAGATTCGGCAAAAAATTCACGGATACCACTGCCGTCAAAGCCCAGTTGCTGCAAATGCGTTTGCCAATGATCGAGCCAGCCGGAACTTAATAAATAGGCTCCTTGTTGTAAATAATGATCGGTAAGAGTCTTGCCGATCAATGGATAAAAACACTGCCCTTGTTCATGAAACACGATATTCTTCATCGTCGTTTCTTCTTTTGCTCTTGTAATTGCCCTAAGGCATCCCCCGCCAATGACTTCGATCCGCTCATATTCGCGGGACAATTTCGCCAAAAAATCATCCGGCCAGCAGCGTTTGCCGAACGCCAATTGACAGAACACAGGAAATGGAATTACGTCTATGTCTGTCAACCCTTCCAACTTGACGGCCGCAACAATTTCTTTTTCAAAATTCTTGCAGACCAAGAGGCAATGTCGCGCTTTTTTATTCCTCATCATCGTTGCACCAAGTCAGAGGATACTTTCCCCAGCGATAAACAGCCTCGGAAATTGCCATGAGAATATCTTCCGTCACCGCAGCCGGAATTTCGCCATGATGATCCGCTAAGACAAAACCGCCGCCGCGCGCACCGTGCGCAATCGCCTCTTTCACTTTCTCCTCTGCACTAGCATTCGTCCAATTGCGCATCTCAATGCCGTTCAAATTTCCAATCATTGTTATGCGTCCTCGACAGACTTTCTTAAGCGCACGTAAATCCTCCAAGGCGCTGACGCTTAGCGCAACAGCCCCTGTTTTAACAATGTCGTCCACGCTGCCAAAACTTCGCGCGGATGCAAGTGTCGTCGCCACAGGCCCTTTTATCTTGGCAATAACCTTTTGCGCTACGCCAAAACCGGTTTGCCGAAAGAGTTCCGCCGGAATCAGGTCGGTGGAAGCAAGCGGATCGGCATACGAAATCGCCGACGCTCCCGCCGCCAATTGTGCATTAGCCCAAGCAATGCAAAATTGCGCATTGACGTCCATCAATCGTTCCCATAAATCGCGTCGTTCATACAAAAGATCGAGATAATGTTCAAAGCCCATCTGAATGATTGGCAGTGAAAAAGGAGAAATGACGGAACCAAGAACAGGTACGCTCTCGCCGACTTTCGTTTTGAGAATACGAATTGTTTCCAAACAGCGCTGTAGCATTGACGCTGTTTTTAGCTCAGGACAACGCAATTTCAGAATCTCCTCCGCTTTGTTGATAATCGGTGCACCGGCATTAGGCGGAAATGCATCGTAAAAGATGGTTTCACCGCCCCAAGCTTCCAACTCCAGCGAAGCGTAATACGCCGCGATGACGCCGTCATGACGATACTTTGCCAATGCTCGCAGTTGTCCTTCAGCCACATAGTCCGCACGGGAGAAATAATCACGCAGCGTCAAACCAAGCTCGTTTGCACAATGCATGGTTAGCGGCAAGATAAATGGTATGCGATCCGCTTCTCGGTGCGACATAATCATCGCCAGTCGTTCGCTCGAAGTCAGCGCCGCTTTCATCATATTGCCGCCTCCTGTTTTAATTTTTGAATCAGGATGATCGTCTCAGCCGCAGAATGCGCCATGGCATCAGCGCCGACTTCGCGCCACAATGCATGATCCATTAAATACGGCGCCCCGCCGACAACAATTTTAAAAGCCCCTTCTGTGCAATCACGTTGCAATCGCACCTTTTTTACTTCCTGCACCGCATGCAGCATTAGTGTCGAAATAAATAGAATGTCCAGTCTATCCTTCTTTGCCAACCTTGCCAGACTATTGCCCTCTGCTACCTGCCCATAGTCAATTACGTTAAAACCGCTGGCCTTCAGCACAGTTGTCACAATTCGCTTGCCGAGCATATGATGGTCGGCAAGCACGGCAATACCGAGTTTCGGGCCAGACTGTTCGGATTCAGAAGCCTGCGGTAAAAATTTATGAATGACATCTTCGCAGATTCGACTGCTCATATATACCTGCGATAGTGACACATTCCCCTCTTCCCACGCCTTACCGATAGAGACCAATGCGGGAACAATCAAAACATCCAGTGCATTCATGATTCCGGCTGTCTGGCACCTCTCCATTACAAATTCCTGCACTTTTATCCGATCCAGCGCCAGCAGGGCGTCCGTTATAACCCCTATTTGCTGCATCTGCTCTACGGAAAACTGATGCAAAAACACATCGGGCATAAGGTCCACCTCCTAATAACACTACTCTATATTTTGCATTAATGGAAATTCATGGTTATAGCTATATTTCTCATTTCATCTGTAAAAAACCTGCAAAAAGCATTTTTTTCCTTGTAATAAATAAAAAAAACGTCTTTTCGCCGCATCACGGTTAAAGACGCCTTTGCTATTATTTTCCCTAAGTTTGTCGTCTGTCTAATTTGCCTTTACTCTCTTGCCCAGTTTAAGCGCAGCATCCTGATATCCTTGTTCAAACAATGCTCCGAGCAGCTCGATATTTTTTTCAAAGCGCTGCAGTTTAAGGCTGCCGTCTGGACGAATGATCGTGGCTTTGCCCTGCCGTTCCAACTCTTCGACGAATAGAACGGTTTCATTATAATGCGTGTGTCGGTTTTCCAATGCCCGTACCAGAGCAGGATATTTTCTAAACACCGTGCGGTAAATCATTTTCGCTTTGCGCGAGATCGATTCTTTCCGATAACCCGGCGGCTGCGTGAGCACGACGACGACATGTTCACAGCCGTCCGCCAGCGCTTTGCACACCGGAATCGGGTTGGCGATGCCGCCATCGAGATATGGAGTTTCGTTAATCATAACGATGGGCGATAAGAGCGGCAACGAGCAGGAAGCCTTGATGTGCAACAAGCCTGACGCCAGTTGCTCCTTGTCGAAATAATCGGTTCGTCCCGTACGGCAATTGGTCGCTCCGATCCGAAATACGCCAGGCGTACGATAAAAAGTCTCAAAATCGAACGGATCGATGCGATTCGGAATATCGTTGAACAAAAAATCAAGACCGAAATAAGAACCGTTAACGACCAGACTGCGCAATCCCATATAGCGCCAGTCGTTCAAGTAGTCAAGATTGACGCGCCGCCCTCTGCCTTTCTGCCGCGCCACATAATTGCAAGAATTGCTGGCTCCCGCCGATACGCCAACCACATACGGGTAATAGATTTCCTGTTCGAGCAAATATTCGTGCACGCCCGCCGTATATACGCCGCGCATGCCGCCGCCTTCCAATACAATTCCTGTTTTCTCCAACATATGTTCACCATTCCTATCTATGACAACACTCAAAGTTTGTTGATCATGCTTGCATTATACGCCGCGCCAAAGCCGTTATCAATATTGACCACGCTGACGCCGCTCGCACAGCTGTTCATCATGGAAAGCAGTGCGGACAGTCCACCGAAATTGGCTCCATAGCCGACGCTGGTCGGTACCGCAATAATTGGTTTGTCGACCAGTCCGCCGACTACGCTGGCCAGAGCCCCTTCCATTCCGGCAATGACAATGATCACTTTCGCGCCGCGAATCACATCCAACTTCGCAAAGAGACGATGAATGCCGGCGACGCCGACATCAATAATTTTTTCCACTCTGTTGCCAAGCAGCACGGCCGTCTCAGCCGCTTCTTCGACAACCGGCAAATCGGATGTGCCCGCGGCAACAATCGCGATATAGCTGTCGCTCATTTTTTCTTCGCGCCGCTTGATCGTGATTGTCCGACCAAGCGGATTATAGACGGCATCGCTACAAATTTGACAAACCGCCTCATATACGGCTTCATTCGCACGCGTCGCCAAGATATTATTCCCTTTGCTCAGCATAAAAGCGATGATTTCCGTCACTTGTTCGGCCGTCTTGCCTTCGCAGTAGATCACTTCAGGATAGCCAACGCGCAGCGCGCGGTGATTATCGATTTGCGCAAAGCCTAAATCTTTAAACGGCAGATCCTCAAGCTGCTTTAGCGCGGTTGCAACATCGAGTTCATTATCGTGCAGCCGCTGCAACATTTTTTGCAAATCAGCCTTATTCATGCTGGCCTCCTTTCGGATCATTCAGCTGATTCGCATTAAAACTCCCCATTCGATAGCCGTCCAGATCCAGCGTCACATAGCGAAAACCAAGCTGCTTGAATACAGCGGAAATTTCCGCCGCTATCTCTTCATTGAAAAGTTTTTTTCGTTCCTGCCGGTCCACTTCGATGCGCGCCAGTTCGTCATGACAGCGAACGCGCACAGCCGCAAAGCCAAGCTGCATCATGTAACGCTCGGCCGCTTCAATCCTTGTCAGAAGTTCCTGCGTAACTTCCTGCCCATAGGGCAGACGCGTCAAAAGGCAAGCATAGGCAGGCTTATCCCATGTCGCCAGTCCTTTTTCTTTGGATAACGCTCTGATTTCATCCTTCGTCAGGCAACATGCGAGCAGCGGACTCTTGACTCCCAGTTCCGCGAGCGCTTGACGGCCAGGGCGGTAATCGGACAAATCGTCAAAATTCGTCCCATCGCTGACATGTTGAAAGCCTTGCCGCTCTGCCAGCAGCGTAATGCGGGCAAAGAGTTCCTTTTTGCACAGATAGCAACGGTTTTCCGGATTAAAACGGATCGTTTCCGGCATTTCAACTTCGATGATCTCATGTTCCACCTGCAGCGACTGAGCAAACTCTTTCGCCTCGGCCAGTTCCCAGCGCGGCGTATAGATCGTCGCAAGGGTCACCGCCTTGACCTTTTCGCCCAGCGCTTCTTTTGCCGCCCACAGGAGGAAACTACTGTCCACGCCGCCGGAAAAAGCCACGATCGTACTTTTTAATTCTTTCAGATAATGGAGCAGTTCATTATATTTTTTCTGATTCATTTTTTATATCCTCAATTGCTTTATATGCTGCACTGTATACGGTTTTAATCGGCACGTCATGTTCATCGGCTAAGCGCTTGCAATCTTCGTATTCCGGTTTCGCATTCACTCTTTCGCCTTGGTAATAGCTGTTTTTCACACGGATCACGCCAAATTCCGTCTCTGCCTGAGTAAAATCGCGCCGTAATACGTTTCGCTCGACAACATACTTGCGAATGCCGATCGAAGTGGTTTCGCGAAAAATTACGCCCAGCACCGCCGCTTCGCACTCTGCATCAACCAAGACGCTAAGCTGAATACCCGTTCTCCCTTTTTTCATTGCAACGACTGTCTTAAACACGTCAATTGCGCCTTTGGCAAACAATTTCTCTTCAATATGGCTGTACAGTTCCATGTTCATATCATCAATATTCGTTTCCAACATTATTCTCTTTTCGCTCGTCGCGTCGCTTTCAAGCGTGCCGAGATAGACGCGCAGTACATTCGGAACGGCAAGATCACGATGGCCGATACCGTACGCGACTTTTTTAATTGAAAAATCGTTCAATACACCAAAGCCATGCACATTGCTTGCCAGAATGACCGCGCCCGTCGGCGTCGTGGTTTCATAAGCAACGAGTCCGGCCTTAATCGGAATGCCTCTTAAGATTTCAACGGTCGCCGGCGCCGGAACCGGCATCGTTCCATGCGCGCACTTTACAAATCCGCCGCCCACCTGCACCTCCGAGGCCCAAATCTTATCCACTTTTAAATAGTCCAGGCAAATAGCAGCGCCGACAATGTCGACAATCGAATCCGTTGCGCCCACTTCATGAAAATGGACTTCGTAGAGAGTCTTGCCGTGAACTCTGCCCTCGGCTTCAGCCAGTTTCTTAAACATAGCGCAGCTTTTCGCCTTCACTTTTTCCTTTAACTCACTCGCTTGAATCAGTTCTTCAATGTCTTGTAAATTGCGTGAAGCGTGATGCAGATGCTCTTTTTCTTCTCTTTTATGGTGTTTATTGTCATTACCATGGTGATGGTGATGATGATTCTGCTCAAGTAAACTTACTTCAGCGTACTGTGGCGGTGTCGTTAAATGTACATCAACACGCGTGCCGCTAATCCCCATTTTGACGCTACGCGTTATCTGTAGTTCATATTCCGCATCGATCTTTAGTTTTGAAAGTTCCTGCCGCAGATACTCTTCCGGCACGCCCAGATCGAGCAAAGCCGCTAAATTCATATCGCCGCTGATGCCGCAAAAGCAATCATAATATAGTATTTTCATTTTTTTCTCTCCTATCGCACTTTCGCCTCTGTCTCGTTTCTCTATTTCAGTTGCCGTACGCCGAACTTCTTTTTCGCGGCGGCTCAGCGAAGAAAATCCGCCAATGTCATCCATTTCAACAGACAAGCGTCGTTTCCTGTTCTCTCTTTGCTATTTTCTTTATTTTTTCACTTGTGAATGCCTTAACACGACAAAATGAAAGCCTCCGCCGTTTGCAGCGAAAGCTTTCACTTTTCCTATGCATGTTTTTTTATACCGTACATATCCGAATCGGCCCGATGAATCAAATCCTCAATCTTTTTTGCATCTTTCGGATAAGTGGCAATGCCGCACGAAATACGGATATCGATCTGAAGCTCTTGCGAAAGCGACAGTAACGCCGCTTCAACACGCTCCTTTGTTTTTTCTAATTCTTCCCGATCGGCATACGGCGCAATAATGATGAATTCATCGCCGCCCCAGCGCACAACGAGATCTCTTTTCCTCACATTCGCCCTTAACAGCGCCGACAATGCCTGAAGAATCTGGTCACCTTTCTTATGTCCGTAGCTGTCATTTATCGCCTTAAAATTATCACAATCCAGCATCATCAAACTCAGCTGTTCTTTCTTCCTCTTCACTTCGTCCAATAAGCCGGGAAACACCCCGCTGACAAACCTACGGTTATAGCATTTTGTCAGGCTGTCTCTTTCCGCTAAGAATTTCATTCTATCATACTGCCAGCCGATCATAAAGGAAAGCGCGGCGGCCACCACGGCAAAAAAAGGAAACTTGGTAAGCGGATAACCCCAATATACATATGCGTAACTGCGCATCGCAATTGCGAAAATAACAACGAGCAAGACTCCCGTGCACCTTCCCCTACGCCCCACCACGCCACTCATCCTTCCCAGCAAAACACCGCTTCCACGATCGCATTGCCCAAACATTTTACTTCTTGTTTATCTACTATCTTACAATCCTTTC
Source organism: Azotosporobacter soli (assembly GCF_030542965.1). Taxonomy (NCBI): domain Bacteria; kingdom Bacillati; phylum Bacillota; class Negativicutes; order Selenomonadales; family Sporomusaceae; genus Azotosporobacter; species Azotosporobacter soli. The sequence continues at coordinate 33,874 of NZ_JAUAOA010000021.1, read as the reverse complement.
TATATGTCAAATCATTTTCCTTCGGAAAATTGCTTCACCGCGTTCTTTATGGCAAAATAGAGATGACGGAATAAAGGAGGTTCTTATGGGTTTTATCGGTTATCGCACGCTAAAGACGGTCATCGGCACCGTTCTTTCCATGTATATTGCAGCACATTTTGATTTGAAATATGCCTCGGCTGCCGGCATCATTACGATTCTCAGCCTGCAAAGTACGCGCAAACAGTCGCTGCGTTTCGCAGGCAAAATGTTTGGCGCCTTTCTCCTGGCGCTGATTATCGCTACGCTTTTGTTCACGCGCCTCGGTTATACGCCGCTCGTCTTCGGCCTTTTCTTGCTCTTGTTCATTCCACTTTCTGTTCGTTTCAACGTACAGGAAGGGATTGTTGTCAGCGCCGTATTGGTTTCACAGCTTTTAATCGAAAAAACCAATGACGTCGCCTTCATCGTAAACCAAATCTCACTTATGGGTATCGGCGTCAGCATCGCTTTTTTCCTGCATCTTTACGTACCCAGTTTTGAGAGCAAAATAAAAGAAGAGCAGGAAGCGATCGAAAGCATGTTCCGGCAAATCCTTCTCAATATGGCCTACTCACTGCGTGAACAGGTTGTCTCGATCAAAGAACAGGAGCATTTCACTCGCCTCGAAGCCAATTTACAGCAGGGACGTGAATTTGCCAACAAGAACTCCAACAACAGTTTTTCCTCCAATGCCGGCGACTATAGCCGTTATATGAGTATCCGCACGCAACAGTTTTATACGCTGCAGCGCATGCGCAAGCATTTCGAGCGCCTTTCCTTCTCGTATACGCAAACGCATCTGATTGCCGATTTCACCAGCGAAGTCGCAGAAACATTTCTTAGCACGCCCAGTGAAAAAAAACTTATCGCGCTTAATAAACTGCGCGGCGTTTTTCAGGCGATGGACTTGCCGCAAAACCGCGCAGAATTCGAAAATCGCGGCATGCTCTACCAATTCCTAAATGACATGGAAGAATTCCTACGTCTGGAAACCGGCTTGAAATAGAAAAATAAAGTGCCCTTGATGAAAGAGAGCCTTCATCGAGGGCACTTTATTTTTAAAGGCTTGTTCCGGCTTCTTTTGTCTACGAACATCCCGCCTTTTTTAGTCGCCTACAATCTGAATGCAGAATTTACGATCGCGTGGACCATCAAATTCGCAAAAATATATCCCCTGCCAGGTTCCCAGCGCCAAGCGTCCTTCAAGAATCGGCAGAGAAACCGACGCTCCTAAGAGCGAGCTTTTCAGATGCGCGCGTGAATTGCCTTCCCGATGCCGGTAGGCCAGCTTCGGCACCATCGCGTTTAAGGCTGTCAGCATATCGGTCACCACATCCGGATCGGCATTTTCATTGATCGTCACCGCCGCTGTCGTATGCGGCACAAAAACCTGGCATAAGCCTTTGCGTGTCCCCGCTTCCAATACCGCTTTCTCCACCTGCTTTGTGATGTCGATAAAACCTTCGCGTGGTGTGGACAATTTGATTTCCCGCATCATCATTCCTCCTCTTTAGTTAAAAGCTTTCGGTTTTACGCCTGTGCAGCGGCTCAACTCGGGCAAGGTCGCCACACCGGCTTCCTGCTGCGCGAGCAGCACAATCTGGGCGCACGTCCTCGCATCTTGGAGCGCATTATGATGGCAAAACTGAATGCCGAACTGATCGGCCAGCGCCGACAGCCGATAACTGGCAAGTCCCGGCCAAACACGCCGCGCCAATTTCACCGTACACAAGTGCTGCATCTGGGGCAACGGCAGCGCATACGTTTCCAGCATATTGCGCAGTACGCTAATATCAAACGCCGCATTGTGCGCAAGCACCCACTGCCCTTCTAAATGAAGTCTGATTCTGTCCCACAGTTGATCAAACGTCGGTTTTTCCGCGACCATTTGCGGCGTGATGCCATGGATATCAATATTTTTCGCATCGAAACGCATTTCCGGCGGTCGAATCAACGAATACGCTTCGCGGGCGATCGTACCGTCGGCGACGCTGATCGCCGCCAGACTGCACGCACTATTGCGTTTTGCATTCGCCGTTTCAAAGTCAATGGCTACAAAATCCAATCGCGTCCCTCCTTCTCCAACCATTCAGCATAAGCAGTCGACAATCGTTTTGTCAGCGGAGCTTCTGCAGCACCGACCGCGATATTGTCGATATGGCTCACACGCTGCAAGCGAAGTAGTGAACTAGTCAAAAATACTTCTTCAGCTTCCTGCAATTCTTCCGGCCATACATTCCGCTCTTCGATATGAATGCCGAGACAATCGGCCAGCTGCAGGATGCGCTGCCGAACGACGCCCGGCAAAATGCCGCTTGAACGGTCCGGCGTAAGCAGATTGCCGCCTTTAACAAAAAACAAATTAGCGGTGCTGCACTCGGCAACCAAACCGAACGTATTGAGCATCAGCGCCTCGTCGCTGCCCTTGGCTTTCGCTTCTTTGCGCGCCAGAATGCTTTCCAAATAGTTAGCCGACTTGATCTGCGACAGCGGTGAAGTTTCATTGCGCCGAATCGACACCGTAGACAAACTCCAAGGCTCCGCATCGGCAGTCCGCTTGATCGTATCGGCAAAACACCAGACCTGAACCGGACCGCAGATCGAGTCATTCGGACGCGTCGGCCCAATGCCGCGCGACAACGTCAGCCGGACATAACCAAAACGCACCTGATTCGCGGCAATCGCGCCACGTAAACTTTGCCGGATATCTTCCAGCGGTAAGTCCGGCCAGCCGAGAACCTTCGCTCCATGACGCAAGCGTTCGATGTGCGCGGCCAGATCGACCGGCCGACCGCCCCAAACTTCCATTGTTTCAAAGAGACCGTTCCCATATAAGAAGCCATGGTCAAAAGGAGAAGCTGCCGCTTTTGCTAATGTCACAATACTTTGCTTCTGGTATAGATATCGCATCCTTTTTCCCCCTCATGTCTCATACCCTAAAGCCCATAACAACGCCTTCGCTTTATCCAAGGTTTCCTGATATTCCGCCGCCGGCTGCGAATCGGCGACAATGCCGCCGCCGACTTGAAACCAAGCCTCCTGAGCCTGAAAAACCAAACTGCGGATTGCAACGTTCCAGTCAGCCTTGCCGCAAAATGACAAGTATCCGATCGATCCGGTATAGACATTGCGGCGAACCGGCTCTAATTCATCAATAATTTCCATCGCCCGCACCTTGGGCGCGCCGGTGATCGATCCCGGCGGAAAAGCGGCTGCCAGTTGATCCACTGCCGTGCATTCCTGACGCAAGCGCCCCTGCACCGTGGATACCAGATGGAAAACTGTGGCATATTCTTCACAGCAAAAAACTTCCGGCACCTTGACGCTGCCGAAGCGGCATACCTTGCCCAAATCATTGCGCATCAGATCAATGATCATTACGAGCTCAGCCTGATCTTTTTCGCTGTGCAACAATTCGCGGCGCAACCGCGAATCTTCCGTTGCAGTACCGCCGCGCGGCCTTGTGCCTTTAATCGGACGCGTCTCGACGTTATCGGCTTCTATTTTTAAAAACCGCTCCGGTGACGCACTGGCCACCACGCATTCTCCCAGTTGCAGGTATGCGGCAAACGGCGCCGGGTTAATTTCCCGCAAATAGCGATAGACGGCAAACGGATCACCTTCATACGGCGCTGTAAAACGCTGTGATAGGTTGACTTGAAAAATATCGCCTTGATATATATATTCTATGGCTTTTGCCAGTTGCCTGCAATATTGCGTTTTCTTAAAGTTCGTTCGATAAGGCCCGACCGGCTGCGGACGGACAAGCAGCGGCAATGGGCTGCATGCAATGCAGGCCTCTTCCCACGCTGCCAAACTTTCTTCTGCGCGCCGGTTGCGCCGCGTTTCCGTTTCCTCCGGCCAACCGCTGGCCAGGATGAAACAGCGTTCCGTTTCATGATCATATGCGACAACGCTGTCATAAAACCCCAGACTGCAATCCGCCAGTTCACGGTCAGCTGCACTTGCGCCGGGCAGACTTTCCTGCTCATAAGCCAAATCATATGCAAAATAACCGACCGCACCGCCGACGAATGGAATCTGCGTCTGGAAAACAGGATACGCCGCCACGCGCTTCTTCAGTTCCGGCCATAGCGGCCCGGTAAAATTTTCAATCCTGCCGTCTGCCCAGATCCAGCAACCCCGTCCGCCCTTATAACGTAAGCGCAAAAAAGGCTGACGCATCACGAAAGAAAAACGCCCCATTTCATAAGCATTGCGCGCGCTATCCAGAAAGATACTGTACGGTTCCGCAGCATAGCGGCCGTATAAGTCCGCCAGCGAAGCGGACAACCGGACTTCACGTATGAGAGGCTGCATTGCTCCCCCTCCTCTTATTCGACAGTCAAACTCACTCTTGTTAAAGCCTGTACTGCAGTGCTTTTTTGTTTTTAAAAGGATTGCTCAAGAAAATTTTGCAACATTCGATGGCCGTATTGCGTCAATACCGCTTCCGGATGAAACTGGACTCCCTCGATAGGGTATTCTCTGTGCCGCAGTCCCATAATTACGCCCTCGGCGGTTTCTGACGTCACCTGCAGGCAGCCTGGCAGACTCAGCCGTTCTACCGCCAGCGAATGATAACGCGTTACCTTGATCGTTTCCGGCAGTCCAGCATACACACCTTGACCGTCGTGACGAATCAGAGTCGTCTTGCCATGACAGGGTGGTGTACGGACAACGCATCCGCCAAAAAGTTGGCCGATCGCCTGATGCCCAAGGCAAATGCCGAGAATCGGAATCCGTCCGGCAAACGCCTCAATCAGCGCCAGCGTATTGCCGGCCTGATCCGGCGTGCAAGGCCCCGGTGAGAGGAGCAAATGCGTCGCGCTAAGCTTTAGCGCTTCTTGCACGCTTATCGCATCATTGCGCACCACTTTGCTTTCCGCGCCCAGTTCGCCCAAATATTGCACGATGTTATAGACGAACGAATCATAATTATCGATCACCAGAATCACGGCAGTTCCTCCCCGCACAAGCTGCAATATGAAGATTTTATCAGACCGCGATGTTTTTTTCAAACTTCCTTTTCTTAAAAAACTCCCGCTCTTTTTTTACCTGAAGAAAAAAGAAAGAAGGGATGGTTTCAATACCGTTTCCCTTCTTCCTATACTTAGTGCCTTTTTATTTAAAACTTCAGTTGCTATTTTTTCGTTTTTTCGTTCAGATAGTCGGCAATCGCGACAGCCGCCTTTTTCCCTGCCCCCATCGCCAAGATCACGGTCGCCGCACCGGTGACAATGTCGCCGCCCGCAAACACGCCCGGTTTCGTCGTTGCGCCGGTCTGTTCGTCCGCTACGATATTGCCTTTGCGGTTCGTTTCCATGCCTTTGGTCGTCGACTGTACCAACGGATTTGGTCCCTGGCCGATCGCAATGATTACTGTATCGACGTCGAGCGTAAAGTCCGATCCCGGCACTTCGACCGGACGACGGCGGCCGGAATCATCCGGTTCGCCCAGTTCCATCCGAATACAGGTCAGACCACTGACCCAGCCGTCTTTGCCTTCGACGGCCAGCGGCGCCGTGAGGAATTGGAAATCGATGCCTTCCTCTTTGGCGTGGTGGATTTCTTCGAGTCGCGCCGGCAATTCCTTGTCGGAACGCCGATAGACGATGTAGACTTTTTCTGCGCCGAGACGCAGCGCCGTGCGCGCCGCATCCATGGCCACATTGCCGCCGCCGACGACCGCAACTTTTTCTCCGACATGGATCGGCGTACCGCTGGTGGGGAATTGATACGCCTTCATCAAATTGCAGCGCGTCAAAAATTCATTGGCCGAATACACGCCATTGAGATTTTCGCCCTCAATGCCCATAAAGTAAGGTAAACCCGCGCCGGTACCGATGAACGCGGCGTCAAAACCTTCTTCTTCCAGCAGTTCATCGACGGTAAACGTACGCCCGATTACGGCGTTGACTTCAAATTGAACGCCGAGTTTGCGCAAAACGTCAATTTCCGCCTGTACGACTTCTTTCGGCAAACGGAATTGAGGAATGCCGTACATCAATACGCCGCCCGGCAAATGCAGCGCTTCAAACACGGTTACCCGAAAGCCCTTCTTGGCCAAATCGCCCGCGACGCTGAGTCCTGCCGGACCGGAACCGATCACCGCAACTTTGGGCGCATCCTCGCGCACAACGGAGACAGGATCTTCGCCGCCTTGTTCACGCGCCAAATCGGCTGCATAACGCTCCAAACGGCCAATCGCAACCGCTTCGCCTTTTTTAGCCAGCACGCAATATTTCTCGCATTGGTCTTCTTGCGGGCAAACGCGGCCGCATACGGCAGGCAGACTGTTTACCTGCTGGATCGTACGGATAGCGCCTGCTGGGTCGCCCTCTTTAAGTTGAGCGATGAAGGCAGGAATATCGATTTCGACCGGGCAGCCCTGACGGCATGGCGCCGCCTTGCATTGCAGGCAACGCGCAGCTTCCGCCGTTGCCAGTTCTGCTGTATAGCCGAGCGCGACTTCTTCAAAATTTCCCGCTCTGACTTTCGGATCCTGTTCCGGCATCGGATGTTTCTTTAATGAGATTGACATTTGCAGCTGCCTCCCTCGCAATGATCGCTGTGATCCTTTTCCTGGCGCTTATACATTCTCTGGCGCGCCATCAGATTATCAAAGTCTACCAAGTGCGCGTCGAATTCCGGGCCGTCAACGCAGGCAAACTTGTTTTCTTTGCCGACCGCCACGCGACAGCCGCCGCACATGCCGGTACCGTCAACCATGATCGGGTTAAGGCTGGCTACCGTGTGTACGCCGTACGGGCGCGTCGTTTCCGCAACGAACTTCATCATGATGACCGGACCGATCGCCACGACCAGATTGACCGGCGCGCTGCCGTCGAGCAATTCTTTGAGCGGCTCGGTCACCAGTGCCTTGCGACCTTTTGTGCCGTCATCAGTCGTGATGATCAGTTCATCGCTGACCGAAGCCATTTCCTCTTCATAGATCAAAATGTCTTTCGAACGTGCGCCGATAATCGAAATGACCTTGTTGCCCGCTTCTTTCATCGCGCGGGCAATCGGATAGACCGGTGCAATGCCGATGCCGCCGCCTACGCAAACAACTGTGCCGAAGTTTTCTACATGCGTCGGCTGGCCGAGCGGACCGACAAAATCGTGCAACGCATCCCCCACTTCAAGTTGGCCGAGCAGTTTCGTCGATGCGCCGACTTCTTGGAAAATGATTGTGATGCTTCCCGTTTCGCGATTAAAATCGGCAATCGTCAGCGGCACGCGCTCGCCTTCCGCATCAACACGTAAGATGACAAACTGCCCCGCCTGCGCCTTACGTGCAATCTGCGGCGCCGCTACCTCAAACAACTTGACGCTGGGCGCCAATTCTTTTTTTACTAATATTTCATACATATAAATAGCCTCCCTTACTCACTTTGCCCGGGAAATATTCCCGCCAAATATTTCTGAATATCCGTGCGGATCGGCATAAAATAGATATTGCTGTCGATGCGCCGGACATAATCGAGGACCTGCCGGGCAAAATTCTGGTTCCACTCTTGCGTCGGCTGAAACTGTTTCGGAAATACCGCATGATTCTTTGCTTCCCAATAGCGAAAACTGCGGTCGGAGGTGACCGGAGAAACACCCCAGAACACTTCGCGCTCTTCCAATAATTCGGCGTAAATTTCAAGCAGGCGAAAATCAAAGAACGGCTGCGTGAAAAATCCATCCGCGCCTGCATATTCTTTGCGCCGCAAATAATCATACTCGCTGCGGATGCTCGTCCGATATTGATCGATTCCTGCATACACCTTGATATGCGGAAGTTCTTTTTTGAATTTGGCAATCAGTTCTACGCTGGTCGTCGGATAAATCAGTCGCGACATATCCTGCGGTGGATCACCGGTGATGACCAAGACTTCACGAATCCCGTTCTCAACGAGAAAATCCGCCATCGGCAGCGGCTGCTGCGGATCGATGTCAATCGCCCGGATGTGCGGAATCACCTGACGAAAATAAGGTTTCGCCTGCGCGCACCCTTCCCAGCTGCGCATATCGTAGCGCAGCAAATCCGGAATATTGATCATATCAATCGCCGGAAAAAAGTCTTTTACGATTTCAAGTTCCCGGACCAGTTCCTGGCACTCGCGCGGAACCAACTCGATAGCGATTCGGGTCATGCTACTCCTCCTACGACGACTTGCTTAAAACAAACCGATAATTTTTCCGCTGTTGTCAATATCCATCTTTTCCGCTGCCGGTCGTTTGGGCAAACCGGGCATCGTCATGATCTCACCGGTCAATGCCACCAAAAAACCGGCTCCAGCCGCAACGCGAAGCTCCTTGACCGTTACCGTAAAGCCATCCGGACGCCCGAGCTTGCTTGCATCATCACTCAGAGAGTACTGCGTTTTGGCCATACAGATCGGCGTCTTGTCAAAGCCGAGCGCGGTCAGTTCCGCAATCGTCTTTTCCACCGCCGGCGTATACGCAACATCCGCCGCACCGTAGACCTGCTTGGCAATCACCGCAATCTTCTCCTTGATCGGAGCTTTCACATCATATAATTGTTGGAAGGTATTTTTCTTCTCACAGGCAGCCAAGACTTTTTCCGCCAATTCACGGCCGCCTTCGCCGCCCTTGGCCCACACTTCGGACAGAGCGACTTCCGCGCCGAGCGTATTGCAGCGTTCTCTGACAAATTCCAGTTCCGCCGCCGTATCGGTCGGGAATGCGTTGATGGCAACGACCGCAGGCAAGCCGAATTTTTGAATGTTCTCGATGTGTTTCTCAAGATTCGCCAAACCAGCGCCGAGCGCCGTCATGTTTTCACCGACCAATTCGGTCTTTGGCACGCCGCCGTGCATCTTGAGCGCACGGACGGTGGCTACGATAACTACCGCCGCCGGACGCAGGCCAGCAAAACGGCACTTGATATTAAGAAATTTTTCCGCGCCCAGATCCGCGCCGAAGCCGGCTTCCGTCACACAGACATCCGCCATCTTCAAAGCAAATTTTGTCGCCATCACGCTGTTGCAACCATGCGCGATATTCGCAAACGGACCGCCATGCACGAAAGCCGGCGTGTTTTCAAGCGTCTGTACCAGATTCGGTTTGATCGCATCCTTGAACAAGAGCGTCAATGCGCCGGTCGCCTTAAGATCGTTGGCCGTCACCGGACGATTGTCATAAGTATAGGCCACGATGATCCGGCCGATGCGTTCCTTCATATCTTCGAGATCGCCTGCCAGACAAAGAATCGCCATCATTTCCGAGGCGACCGTGATATCAAAGCCGCTTTCCCGCGGTACGCCGTTGATCTTGCCGCCCAAACCGCAGACGATGTTCCTTAGCGCCCGTTCGTTAAGATCCATGACCCGTCGCCAGGTGATGCGACGCGGATCGATGCCTAGGTCATTGCCCTGATGGATGTGATTGTCAAGCATCGCTGCAAGCAAGTTATGCGCCGAAGTGATCGCATGAAAATCACCGGTAAAATGCAGGTTGATGTCTTCCATCGGCACGACCTGCGCATAACCGCCGCCAGCTGCGCCGCCTTTCAGTCCAAAACAGGGGCCGAGCGACGGCTCACGCAATGCGATTGCCACCTTTTTGCCCATTTTGCGCAGCGCATCGCCAAGGCCTACCGTCGTCGTTGTCTTGCCTTCGCCGGCCGGCGTCGGGTTGATCGCCGTGACTAAAACCAGTTTGCCGTCCGGTTGCGTCTTCAGACGTTCCCAAGCCGGCAGAGCAACCTTTGCCTTATATTTTCCGTACAGTTCCAGATCATCTTCCGTGAGTCCCATTTCAGCCGCCACTTGGACGACCGGTTTCATTTGCGCCGCTTGGGCAATTTCCACATCACTTTTCACGTTCTGACCCCCTCGAAATTTATCGCTTCTGCAAGGCACGCGCCGCCGTCACCGCATTTTGCAGCAAGACAGCAATCGTCAACAATCCGACGCCGCCGGGCACCGGAGTAATCGCTCCGGCGACTTCCTTGACCGTTTCAAAGTCAACGTCGCCAACGAGTTTACGGTCAGGCAGCCGGTTAATGCCGACATCAATCACGACTGCACCGGGTTTGACCATGTCGGCAGTAAGAAACTTGGCTTTGCCGATCGCCACAATCAAGATATCGGCCTCTTTCGTCACTTCGGACAAATTCTTGGTCCGCGAGTGGCAGATCGTAACGGTGGCATTACGCGCAAGCAACAGCTGCGCCATTGGCTTGCCGACAATATTGCTGCGACCGACAATGACCGCCCGGCTTCCTTCCAGCGGAATTCCGGCCAGCTCCAACATTCGGATGCAGCCATACGGCGTACACGGCACCAAATATTCCTGGCCGATGCTGAGGCGTCCGACATTGACCGGATGGAATCCATCCACATCCTTGTCCGGCGAAATCGCATAAAGAAATTCCGCTTCGTCAGCCTTTAAAGCATCCGGCAACGGTAGCTGCAGCAATATGCCGTGAATATCCTTGCGCAGGTTAAGCTGTTCAATCTGCGCCAATAACTGTGACTTGCTGGTATGCTCCGACATGCGGATCACCTCGGAGTAAATCCCTAACTCTTCACAGGCCTTGTGCTTATTAGCCACATACACCTGCGATGCCGGATTATCGCCGACAATAATCACCGCCAAGCCCGGCGTCACTCCGGTCTTAGCCTTCAATTGCAAAGCATCGGCTTTTGCCTGCTCTTTCAATTGCGCTGCAAACACTTTACCTTCTAACAGTCTTGCCGTCATGGATATTCATTCCCCCTAGGCATATTATGTCGAAAACATTTATCAACCATTATAACACAATGCTCAGCACTGTAAACACCAGCAAGGCAATTCCCACGATACCATTGCGCATGAAATAGTCCTGCCTGACACGGCTCAAATCGTCTGCGGACACAATGCTGTGTTGGTAGACGAGTACGATGCCGGCCAGCGAAACGCCAAGATAATAGAGCGCCGGCAAAGCAAACAGTTGTCCAACCCAAAAGAAAAGTCCCACACTCACCAAGTGCATCAGCCTCGATAAGCGGAGCGCACCTGCCACGCCAAATCGAACCGGCATCGAATGCAAACCATGCTTGCGGTCAAACTCGACATCCTGGCAGCCATAAATAACGTCAAAACCGGCGATCCAAACACAGACCGCCAAAGCAAGACAAAGAATCGGCCAGCCGATCACGCCCTGTATCGCAACCCAGGCTCCGATTGGCGCTACGCCAAGAGCCACGCCCAATACCAAGTGGCATGTCCAGGAAAAACGCTTCATATAAGGATAAATCGAAAGCGGCACCAGTGCCAACGGCGCCAATTTGAGGCAAAGCGGCTGCAGATTCGCGGCCGCCCAAATAAAAAGAGCTAGGCTAAAAGCGATGAACAACACCGCCTCTTTAGGCTTGACTTCCCCGGTAACCATCGGGCGCTGCGTGAAGCGCGGATGCAATTTGTCATATTTGAGATCAATGAAATTATTAAGGGCCATGGCTGCACTACGCGCGCCAACCATGGCCATGGTAATCCAAAACAGGTCATGGCCGGTGGGCATCCCACCGGCCGCCAAAATAGCTCCCATATAAGCGAAAGGCAAAGCAAAAACAGAATGCGAAAAAACGATATTATCCAAGTGCGCTTTCAGTTTACTCAAGACCTAGTTCCTTCCATTTCTTGTCGACGATTGCTTTCACATCATCCGACATGGTGATTTCATCCGGCCACTCTCGGCTATAACCTTCCTGCGGCCATGCTTTCGTGGCATCGATGCCCACTTTGGTTCCCCAATTCGGCATCGGCGACGAGTGATCCAAGACGTCAAGCGGTCCGTCAACCATGACCACATCCCGCCGCGCGTCGATATTATTATAGACCCGCCACCATACTTCATTCATATCCTGCACATTGACATGTTCATCCACGACGATAATCATCTTGGTAAACATCATCTGCCCCATGCCCCAAATCGAGTGCATGACTTTTTTCGCCTGCTGCGGATACGACTTTTTGATCGATACGACCGCGCAGTTATGGAACACGCCTTCGAGCGGCAAATTCATATCGATGATTTCCGGAATGCTCATTTGCAAAAGAGGCAGGAAAATCCGTTCCGTCGCCTTGGCCATATAGCAATCTTCCATCGGCGGTTTGCCAACCACGGTCGCCGGATAAATCGGATTCTTGCGATGCGTAATGCAGGTAATATGAAAAACAGGATAGTCGTCGGCCAGCGAGTAATAGCCGGTATGATCGCCAAACGGACCTTCACGCCGCAGTTCGTCCATCAGCACATAGCCTTCGAGAACGATTTCCGACTGCGCAGGGACCTCGACATCAACGGTCTGGCATTTTACCAGTTCCACTGCTTTTTTGCGCAGGAAACCGGCAAAAATCATTTCATCGATATCTTTCGGCAGCGGCGCAGTCGCCGCATAGGTCACCGCCGGGTCGCCGCCAATTGCAACCGCTACTTCGATGCGATCCCTGCCGAGTTCTCGATGCGCCCGGAAATTTTCCGCGCCGTTCTTATGAATATGCCAATGCATGCCGGTCGTCTGGCCGTCAAATACCTGCAGCCGATACATGCCGACATTCCGCTTGCCGTTTAACGGATTTTTAGTGAATACGAGCGGCAGCGTAATGAACTTGCCGGCATCGCCCGGCCAGCATTTGAGAATCGGAAAAGCGTCAAGCGACGGCTGATCTTTGATCACCACTTCCTGACACGGTGCATTTCTGACGTATTTGGGAAAATGAATCGCCCGTTTCGCCTGCGGCACCAACTTAATCAAGTCTAATTTATTTTGAATCGAAATATACGGAATCTTGAGCAGTGAGCGAATTTCTTCCGCCACATCGTCGAGTTTTTCAACGCCGAGCGCCATCGCCATGCGCTCCATACTGCCGAACGCATTCATCAGCACCGGCGTCGTATGGCCTTCAACATTTTCGAATAACAAGGCAACATTTTTGTCGCCGGTCATTTTGGAAACCCGATCCGTTATCTCGGTGATTTCCAGCTCACAACTAACCCGTTGGGTAATACGCTTCAACAGGCCGCGACTTTCCAGCGCCTGAATAAATTCTCGCAAATCATTAAATGCCACGAACGAAACTCCTCTCAACCCTTTACTTCTTCATAATAAAACGTACGATCCAATAACTGATTTCATATAAGACAATCATCGGCACCGCCACCATCGTCTGCGAAAAAACATCCGGCGTAGGCGACAATACCGCGCCAATCACAAAAGACAAGACCAGAACATGCTTGCGTTTGCTCTTCAAAAAAGCTGATCCGACAAAGCCCACCTTGGCCAAGACTAATATGAATAGCGGCAGTTCAAACACGATGCCGAACGGCAGCAAAAAGGAAATGACAAACGATAAATATTCGCCGAGCGACAGCAACGGCTGCAAGTCTTCCGTTGCAAAGCCCATGAAAAATTTGATGCCCGCCGGCAATGCCAGCAGGTAGCCAAAGGCCAAACCGATAAAAAACAATAAAACCGAGGCCGGAACCAAAAACAAACCGGTTCCCCGCTCCTTCTTGCTGAGCGCAGGTACAATAAACGCCCACATTTGGTAGAGAACAATCGGCAGCGCCAGTAAAAACCCGGCAAAAAAAGAAACCTTCAGATAAGTGAAAAAGGCTTCACCCGGACTCATATAATATAATTTTCCCGCCGGAGCCGTGATGATATGCACCAGCTGCGCGGCATAAAAATAACAGCCGGTACTGCCTACCGCAATAGCGGCCAAACAAATCAACAAACGACGGCGAAACTCTTCCAGATGGCCAACCAGCGACATATCGCCTGCCCCAGCTTCCTGCTCCGCTTCAGCTTCAGCCTCCGGTCGTTTCGTTTCTTCTTCCGCTTCCTGATGGATCAAATCAGACATTGGTCACCCTCACTTTTTCTCCTCGGTCTTTACTTCTTCCGTTTTCTTAGCCTCCACCTTTTGTTCCGCTTCCGGTTCTACTGTGGTAGCCTTGCGAAATTCCTGGAGGCTCTTGCCGATCGCCTTACCCACTTCCGGTAATTTTCCCGGTCCAAAGACAACTAATGCTATAACAAGAACGAGTACCAATTCAGGCATACTAAAGCTAAACATATGAAATAAGCCCCTTTCTTTACTCTGCTGCTATTATTATACCTATTCCCCGCAGAAAATACAATTTACCCTTTTCAGTTGCGACGCCATCTGATTTAAAAAACCGCCGTTCCTTTTTCGGAAGCGGCGGTTTTTCTTTCCACACTTTAGAAACGAATTTTATCGACTGCGGATATATGACGCTGTATGCCAAGCTCCTCTTTCTTCATGCCAAGCGCGAGGCCGATGAGCTGCGGCAAATGCAAAATGGGCAGTTCCGCCTTGCTGTTGGCGGCTTCCCGCCCTTCCGGCTGATACATGTCAAGCTGCATCTGACAAAGCGGGCAAGGCGTAACCAGCAGATCTGCACCGGCTTTAGCCGCATTATCAACCGTTTTTCCCGTCACCTGCATGACATCTTTTTCTGCCGTCCAAAACGCATGGAAACCGCAGCATTTAAGTTTGTAATCAAAATCAACTGCTTGCGCGCCTAACAATCCAATTATTTTCTCCAGCGAGCGCGGATTCAGCGCGTCTTCATAATTCATCACGGTTGGCGGACGCAACAAGTGACACCCGTAATAACCGGCCACTTTCAGTCCATTGAGCGGCTGCGCCACTTTGCCATCCAACAAGCCGGGGTTGGAAGCCAAAACCCAGAGCAAGTGAGTTACTTCACTGGTTCCTTTATATTCATAACCGCCAGCGGCAAGGATTTCATTGACCTTGGCTTTTAATTCCGGATCACTATCCAGTGCAGCCTTGGCACGCCGCAATTGCAGCGTGCAAGTATTGCAGACGGTCATGACCGGCAAACCCATGCTTTCCGCAATCGCCAAGTTTCTCGCATTAATCGCCAGCGAGGTCAGTTCATCAACATCCTGCATATGCGAAGCGCCGCAGCAGGTCCACTCGGGAATCTCTACCAAGTCGATACCCAACGCTTCCGTTACTTTTACCGTGGCAAGAAAGGCTTCGCTTGCGGCGCCGCGCAGGACGCAGCCAGGAAATAACGCATATCTCATAATTTCTTCTCCTTTGCCGCCTTCATGATAGCCCGTACTTTTTCAATATCGCCAATCGGCTTTGCCTGCTCAAGCGGGTTAAGCTTGCCGGAGCGCATCAGACGATAGGCCACCGGCACACGCAACGCCGATTTCAGACCTTCGGTCTTTAAAGCCAGTTTCGCTTCATCCAACCGCCCCAGTTCTTTGACGTCATCATAAAAGGCCATCGCATGATCCGATCCCTCGTTGCTGGACATTTTCTTCTCAAACGTTGCAATCCTCATCTTCTCGATATCTTCTGCCGGGCTCAGCCCTTTCGGGCATTTCGCAGCGCACTCCTGACAATTCAGGCATTTCCACAAACCATCCTTTACTGCCGGCTCCAAATGCGCAACAGCATCCTTATCACGTGAATCAGCTACAAATTTAGCCGCCTTACTGAAAATAAACGGATCAAGAAAATCCTTGCTGTTTAGATTGCTCTTGTTGCATTCCGACACGCAGGAACCGCACAAAATGCACTCCGAGTTTTTGCTGTATTTTTTAAACTCATCTTTCGACTGCCGACAACCTTCACTGGCGCTGAATTCCGTTTTAGGCTGCAATGCCGGTTTTATTTTTTTCAGCCGGTCATACTTAGGCTGCCAGTCAACCATCAAATCACGCAGCACCGTAAAATTCCCTAACGGAGCAATCGTTAACGTGTCAGAAGCATAACGCTTCAACAGATCAGCCAGCAACGTCTCACACGCCAGTACCGCATTATCATTGACTTTCACCGCACAAGCGCCGCAGATGCTGGAGCGGCACGATGCGGTAAACGTCAGTGTAGGATCCATGGTTTCTTTGATCTTTATTAAGGCTCCGAGGACGGTCATCCCCGTTTCCACTTCCAGCCGATATTCTTGTTCCCATTTTTTCTCGCCCAAAAACCGTTGGATCTTTAATGTAATAGCCATTTTAATACTTCCTTTCCACCGGTTTGTACTGTCCAATCATCACAGGACGATATTCCGTCTTAAAGCCATCGCCTTCTTTGCTGATCAGCGTATGCTGCAAGAAGTTTTTGTCATCACGCTGCGGAAAGTCGGTGCGCGAATGACTGCCGCGACTTTCTTTGCGGGCTAAGCCGCCATAAATAATCCCTTTGCCAAGCCGCAGCAAATTACCCAGCTCAATATAATTCATAAATGCAGTATTGCAGGTACGGCTGGAATCGCCAACCTGACAAGTATTATACATCGCCTGCAGTTCTTGCATGTCGCCCATCGCCTGACGCAAGCCTTTTTCATTGCGGAAAATCCCGGCATTATTCCACATCGTCATTGCCATTTTATCGCGAATCATCGCAACTGATGCTCCTTGGCTTCGCTTCGTCGTTTCATCAAATTTGCGGTTCCATGCTGCGACAGCCGCTTTTAGTTTTTCTTTGTCGCCTTCGTATCCGGCGCCTTTTGCATAAGCCGCAGCCGCCGCGCCCGCCGTCTTGCCAAATACCAAGACCTCGCTCAAAGAGTTTGCTCCTAAGCGGTTCGCGCCATGCACCGAAATGCAGGAACATTCCCCGGCCGCATAAATGCCCGCGATCTTCGTCGCACAGGTCTTATAATCGACCACATCGATGCCGCCCATCGAATAATGGCAGGTTCCCCGAATCGGCGCCGGTGCGTCGAAAATATCCACTCCTTCAAATTGCAAGGCCAGCTGCCGAACTTGGAATAGACGTTCCTGAATGATCGCCTTCGGAATATGACGGAAATCGAGATAGACCGCTGCTTTCAACCCTTCACCGATTCCGCGGCCGGCTAAGATTTCTTTTTCAACGGACTGACACACAAGGTCACGCGGCCCGAGTTCCATCGCCTTCGGTGCATACCGTGCCATGAAGCGCTCGCCACTGCTGTTAAGCAGATGAGCGCCTTCACTGCGACTTGACTCCGATAGCAGTACGCCATTGCTGGCCAGACCGGTAGGGTGGAACTGCACCATTTCAGGATCCTTAAACGGAATGCCGATGTTTAAACAAGCGGCAATGCCATCGCCGGTCGAGCTGTAAGGATTGCTGGTGCGCACCCAATACGCCCGTCCGTAACCGCCAGTCGCGACGATGACCGTCTTAGCAGGAACCGAGAGCATCTCGCCGCTGCGCATATCGACCGCGACGACGCCGCTCAGTTTGCCGTTCATTGCGACAATTTCAAGCAACTGGCACTCGGAAATAAAATCAATATTCTCTTTCAAACACTGTTCAAACATGGTGTGCAGTACTGCATGGCCCGAAATATCCGCTGAATAGGCGGCGCGTGCATAACTGCTGCCGCCCATCTTACGCTGGTGGAAACGCCCATCTTCTTGTCGATTGAAGGCAATGCCCGAATAATCAAGTTCGAACAGCATCTTTGCCGATTCTTCCGTATAATACGCCACCGCATCCTGGTCACAAAGATAGTCGGCGCCCTTGACGGTATCAAAAGCATGAATCTCCGGCGAATCCTTCGTATCCGTGTTGCGCGCCGCACCATTGATGCCGCCTTGCGCCATCGTCGTCGCCGAACGGGTCGGGGCCATCTTCGTCATCACGGCGACCTTGATCCCTTTTTGCTTGCTGGCCTCCAGCGCCGCTCTCATACCTGCGCCGCCGCTGCCGATGATCAATACGTCATATAATGCGCTACCGCTCCGTACCGCTTCCGGTATGTTGCTGCCCGGCCAGGCAAAGTACGCGCCGGCAACAACAGCGGCTCCCGCCGCAGCGCCTACTTTCAGGAATGTCCGTCTGCTCATCTTATCCACGCTATTCGCACCTGCTTTTCATATATTTTGAACTGCTTTTTCTGTTTTTAAAGCAGCTCATGCTCTCATCAACCTTGCTTTTTTTCGCTTTCGCTGCTTACGGCCTGGCGCATTTCTCGTATTCCCTTTCCTAGCGCCTTGCCGACCTCCGGCAGTTTTCCCGGGCCGAAAACGACCAGTGCGATAACCAGTATCATCGCTAACTCTGCCATACTGAAGCTGAACATATCCATCCCTCCTTCCTGAGAATCACGTTTTCTTCAACTATTTATTTTACTCCGTACAAAAACACGCCATTATTTTTTAAAGTTTTTTCAGCATTGATTGCAATTAACTCATTCTCTATGGGCATAAAAAAGACTGTCCGGTTCGTTGCCGAAACCGGGACAGTTTTTTCATTTCCTAATACTCGCGTTTTGCGACAAAGTCGGCAATTTCCTGAAAAGCCTCTTGAAACTCTTGCGGCACATGCGCCGCCAAGATGTGACGCGCCTTCTCCAGATACTCGTCCACTTTCTTATAACTGTATTCCAGCGCGCCCGATTCGCGGATAATCGTCAGGCCACGCTCCGCTTTCGCATCGCTCATCGCGCGGTCAGTCACAATCTGCACCAGTTCATCCTTCGCCAAACTTTGCTGCAGCGCATAAATCACCGGCATCGTAATCATGCCCTGACGCAGGTCATGCCCTGCCGGTTTTCCCAGTTGCTCGCTGGTAGCGGTCATATCCAGAATATCGTCTGTGATTTGAAACGCCATACCGAGGCAGTAGCCGTACTCGCGAAAATCATCTACAGCCGTGGGGCTCATTCTCGCCGACATTGCACCCAGCTTGCAACTGGCGGCGATGAAGTCAGCCGTCTTTTGCGCAATCCGCACCAAATATTCTTCTTCGGTCTGGTTCGCGTCATAGGCACTGGCGCTTTGGTTGATCTCGCCCTCGCTCATCGCACAGATCAATTCGGCCAGCACGCCCAAGCGGGCGCTATCGACCGTATTGGCGATAAGAGAAAAAGCACGGGCAAAGAGATAGTCGCCGGTCAAAACAGAAGAATGTCCGCCCCACAATGCATTTGCCGTTGCAATGCCGCGCCGAGTCTCCGCATGATCGACAACATCGTCATGCACCAACGTTGCCATGTGGATCAATTCCAAGGCTGCCGCCATCGGCATCATTTCCGCCATTTCATGGCAACCGCCGCTGCGCGCAGACAAAAAATATAAAGCCGGACGCAAGCGCTTGCCTCCCGCCTGTACCAAATGGCTGCTGATTTCACGAATTAACTCTTCCTGTGATTTAGTTACCGTAATCAGCTCATCTTCCAAATGCTCTAAGTCGTTGCTTATCAAATCAAACATGGAATTTTTCACTATCGTAATCACCCACATGTAAAGTCTCTGTCTATCATACACTATCGATCAGACTTTCGTCCATGCCTTTTTACAGAATCGAAAGAAAAAACGGGCGGCCGCAGCCGCCCGTCAATGCATCGTCTTAGGGTATCATCCAGGTCAAATAGTAGGATTGAACATAGGTCATGACCCCGACGATAACCACCAAAATTAAGGAATGGATTACCGTAAAGTTGAAGAGATCGCCTTCCTTACCGACCAAGCCGGTAGCAGCCGTAGCGACGGCAATACTTTGCGGTGAAATCATCTTGCCGGTTACGCCGCCGGAAGAGTTGGCAGCCACTGACAGGATTGGATCCATACCGACCTGCTGCGCCGTAACCGACTGCAGATTGCCGAACAGTGCGTTGGCTGAGGTATCGGAGCCGGTCAGGAACACGCCCAGCCAGCCAAGGAATGGCGAGAAGAACGGGAAGAAGTTTCCGGTGTGAGCGAGGAACAAGCCCAACGTGGAGCTCATGCCGGAGAAGTTCATGATATACGCCAGACCCAATACGCTCGGGATCGTGATCAACGGTTTTTTCAACTGGGAAAAGGTTTTGCTGAAGATGGCGATGAAACGGCTGGGACCAACACCCAGGATCATGGCCGAGAAAATGCTGCCGATGAACAGCGAAGTGCCTGCGGCGCTCAGCCAGTTCACTTTGTAAAGAGCTGCCATGCCGGTCGGCACCTTAACGATCGGCGCCACTTGGATGACCATTTTATCAAGGCCAGGTACAAGCCATTTGTAGGTCACGCTGTCCAAAACCGCTTGAACCGGTTTGAGACCCCAGAGGATAACCATAACCGTCAGTATGATGAACGGGGACCAGGCTTTAAGAACCGAACCGAAAGTCAATTCACTTTTAACCGCTTTCTTGACTTCCGCCGCACTTGTCTCACCAGGGAAACGCCAAATGTTTTTCGGTTTCCAGACTTTCAGGAAAATCGCCAGCGAAATGATCGCCGCCAAGGAGGAGAGAATGTCGGGAAGTTCTGGGCCTAAGAAGTTAGAGGAAAACCACTGCAGGGTAGCGAACGAAACCCCAGCTACCAGGCAAGCCGGCAGTACTTCGATCGTGGATTTCCAACCGGACATCAGTACGATCAGCCAGATCGGAATGATCACCGACAGGAACGGCAATTGACGGCCGACCATGGCGCTGATCTTCATCGTATCAAGACCGGTAACCTGTCCTGCTACGATGATAGGAATACCGATGCCGCCAAACGCTACCGGCGCAGTATTGGCGATCAGGCACAAACCTGCTGCATAAAGCGGATTGAAGCCGAGGCCCACCAGCATACCGGCGGAAATGGCAACCGGGGCGCCAAATCCTGCAGCGCCTTCTAAAAACGCGCCAAATGCGAAAGCAATCAACAATGCTTGTAATCGACGATCGTCTGTTATCGTCGCGATAGAATCCTTGATGACGTCAAATTGTCCCGTCTCCA
The DNA here is from genome assembly GCF_030542965.1 of Azotosporobacter soli. NCBI lineage: Bacteria > Bacillati > Bacillota > Negativicutes > Selenomonadales > Sporomusaceae > Azotosporobacter > Azotosporobacter soli. The sequence continues at coordinate 13,145 of NZ_JAUAOA010000021.1, read as the reverse complement.
CCGTCATATTATAGATGAAGATTGCAGTAACTACGATCCAGAAGATCGGGAATATTCCGTACAAGGCGCCCATGCCCGACGCCGTCAAAGCGAGATTCACAGGCATTTTGTAAACAAAAATCGAAACCAAAATTGCTGAAGTTAACGCGATTACACCTGCGATTTGTCCGGGCGTCCGCCGAACCGCCAACAAATAAAATACTACAATGATTGGAATCGCAGCCATAAAGGACGACAATGCCATGTTGCCCATGGGATCATAAATCTGAGTCCAGGTCATTGAATGCACCCCTTCCATCTACTCTTTTTTCTCTTTCGTATTTCGTGTGCATGATTTTAGCTATTCACTTCCGCCTACTGTTTCTCGTCCTCCTTTCAACACTTTAGGCGTCGCCAAACGCGTTGTTCATTTGTCGATTCCCATTCTTTTTCTTCTTTTTTCGACTTTTTCTTCTACATTTTTTTGACACTCTTTGTCGGTTATTGTAGAATCTCGTCTTGGCAATATAATACCATATTTGGATTCTTCCGCGCAATACAAATTTTCAGAGTAAAAAGACAAATCTCTCATTTACCGTTAGGCAAACGAGAGATTTGTCTTTTGCTACGAGCTAAAAATTGGCTGGGGAACAACGAAAACAAGGCCTGTCACGTCTCAGTTTACGTTCGAGACGCCGCCTACATCAGCGTGCTGAACGCAATCGACATCAGCTTCGTGTCATGCGTATCGGCGCGCGAAGTCAAGACGATCGGTTTTGCCGCACCCAGCACGAGACCAGCGATTCGACCGCCGCCATAATGCGTCAGCGCCTTGGCCATCATATTGCCGGCTTCGATATCCGGCACCATGATAATGTCGGCAACGCCGGCTACCGGGCTTTCGATGCCTTTATGCCGGGCCGCTTCCAAATTGACCGCGTTGTCAAACGCCAACGGGCCGTCAATGATCGCGCCTTTGATTTGGCCGCGATCTCCCATTTTTGCTAAAGCCGCGGCGTCAAGCGTCGCCGGCATGTTCGGGTTCACCACTTCGACGGCAGCTAATGCCGCCACTTTGGCAGGCTTAATGCCAAGCGCATGCGCCAAACCAACGCTATTTTGAATGATATCCGCTTTTTCCTTCAATTGCGGCGCAATATTAACCGCCGCATCGGTCACCAACAAGAGGCGCTGCATGCCCGGCAGTTCAAAGACATACGCATGGCTGAGCACGCGACCGGTACGCAGACCGACTTCTTTGTCGAGGACCGCTTTCAGCAGATCCGCCGTGCTCAAAAGCCCTTTCATCAAAACATCGCCCTTGCCGCTCGATACCATGCTGACCGCCAGATAGGCAGCCTTGCGGTCATTCGCTTCTTCAATAAGTTCGCAGCCCTCGAGGCTCATCTCCAACTGTGCGGCAAGCTGCTTGATCTTCGCGCAATCGCCGATCAGGATGAATTCGGCAATTCCCTGCACTCTGGCATCCTTCACCGCCTCCAAAACCGGTTCGTCATGCGCTGCCGCAACAACGACTTTTTTAGCCGGGCGGCCTTTCACTGCTTCCAGGACTTCGGAAAAACTTTTCATATGGTTTCTTCACCCTCCCTGAAATACTGCATGCTATTTTTTTTCCATTCCCGCGTACTGTACAGCATGATGTATTGCTGCAAACCCGACAATGTTGAAAGGCGGGCGGCAATTTTGTTGCACTCTTCACGGTCATGAGCATGAACCATCGTGTAAAAATTATACGGCCAATCCGGCGGCGCAATTCTCGAGTAGCAGTGCGTCACGGCCGCTTCCGCCGCAAAAAGCTTGCCGATCCTGCCTATTTCTTCTTCCGGCACAATCCAGGCGCACAATGCGTTTGCCGCATAGCCGACCTCGCGATGTCGCAGTACCGCACCCATCTTTCTTATTTTTCCGCTTTCCACATAAGAAGCCAAACGACGCAAAAGTTCGTCCTGACTGATTCCCAAACCAGCCGCAATTTGCTGATAGGGTTCAGGTACAAGCGGAAAATCATCCTGCATCGCTGCAATGATTTTTTTATCCAACTGATCCAGCATCTTACCACCTCATAGCGTAAATTGAACGCTCACTTTGAATTTTTCCGTTGCCGGCAGACTGATCAAACGTGAGACGCCCGGCAAAGCCGCCACCGTTGCCAGTATTTTCTCCAGCGCCGCCTGATTCGGCGCCATCAAGGTAAACCAGAGATTAAATTCGCCTTCGCGCTCATAATTATGCGTGACGCCCGGATAGCCGTTGATATGCGTCGCTACGTCAGCCATCGCTTCCGGCAAGACTTTTAGCGCGACCAAGGTTCCCGCATAGCCCATCTTAGCCGAATCAAAGAACGGCCCGATCCGACGGATAAAGCCGCCGTCTTTCAACGCCTGTATTCTCTCCAGCACGGTCGCTTCATCCGATCCCAACTCTTCGGCCAACACGGCAAAAGGCCGAGTCGCCAGCGGCAAATGCGTTTGGATGCGATTTAACAATCGTTTATCAAAATCAGTCAGCATGCCATCTCTCCAACGTTCAAAATTCTTTATTCTTTCGCTCTTTAGCGCGAAAACCACTAGAAAAAGGAGAACAGATTCGCTGTCCTCCTTTTCAAAATCACAATGTCATTGTAACAAAAGCGGGCATATCACGTCAAGCAACTCTGCTCGACCCGTTCCCTTAACCGCAGAATAGGGGATAAAATCACTGCTCTTGACGCCAAAGCCTCGCGCCAAGACCGCCAATTGCTTCTGAATCGCAGTCTTCGACAATTTATCCGTTTTCGTCAGGATCAGCTGTACCGGCAGTTTGTTTTGACGCAGCCATTCCAGCATCGCCAAATCGCCTGCCTGCGGCGTATGGCGAATATCGATCAGCTGGCAGATCAACTTCAAATGCGGCGCTTTCTTCAAGTATTCCTCGATAAACTTGCTCCAGGAGCGACGATTGGCGACGCCGGTCTTCGCATAGCCATAGCCTGGCAAATCGACCAGGAAGAACTCCTGGCGCGCTTCTTCCGACAGCTTGGCGGTCAAACGATAAAAATTGATCGTTTGCGTCTTGCCCGGCTGCCCGCTGATGCGCGCCAAACCATGATGGCGGCACAGCGAGTTAATCAGCGAGGATTTCCCTACGTTGGAGCGGCCGATAAAAGCCACTTCCGTTAAACCGTCTTGTGGATACTGATCCATCCGAACCGCCGATGCTTCATAGCTGGCCTTGATGATATTTGCCGCCGTCTCACTCATTCGGCTTCACCAACGCGCTTTCCAGCACTTCATCCATGTGTTCCACCAGGATAAATTCAATCGCTTTTTTCACGTTTGCCGGCAATTCCTCGAGATCCCGCTTATTTTCTTTCGGCATCAGTATCGTCTTGATGCCGATGCGATGCGCGGCCAGCATCTTTTCTTTAATGCCGCCAACTGGCAATACACGCCCCCGCAAAGTGATTTCTCCGGTCATCGCCAAATCGCTGCGCACGGCACGGCCGGTAAGCGCGGAAACGACCGCGGTTGCCATCGTGATGCCGGCCGAAGGACCATCTTTCGGAATCGCCCCTTCCGGCAAATGAATGTGAATATCCGTTTTCTCCTGAAAATCGGCTTCAATCCCCAGTTCTGCAGCGCGCGAGCGAATATAACTGAATCCGGCCTGAGCCGACTCGCGCATGACCTCGCCCAACTGTCCGGTTAAGAGCAGCGTTCCTTTGCCTTTCATCACGGTCACTTCCGTCGCCAAAACATCTCCGCCGACCTCCGTCCAAGCCAGTCCTGTGCTGACGCCGACCTGGTCTTCGAGTTCCGCTTGGCGATTACGGTATTTTTGCGTCCCCAGGAACGTATGCAAATTTTGCGCCGTCACTCTTACGCTTTTCTTCTTGTTCTGTACGATTTGCCGCGCCACCTTGCGGCAGATCGCTGCAATATTGCGTTCCAAACCGCGTACGCCAGCCTCGCGCGTATACTCACGAATCACTTTTTGCAGCGTTCCTTCGGAAAATACGATCTGTTTATTCGTCAAACCATGGTCTTTGATTTGTTTGTCGACCAGGTAACGCTTGGCGATTTGCACTTTTTCTTCTTCCGTATAGCCGGGAATATTGATGATTTCCATGCGATCGAGGAGCGGCCGGGGAATGTTATGCATGACATTGGCCGTAACGATCCAAAGCACGCGCGACAAGTCGAACGGCAATTCCACATAATGGTCACTAAAGGTATTGTTTTGCTCCGGGTCTAAGACCTCCAGCAATGCCGAGGAGGGATCGCCACGGAAATCCGCGCTCATCTTATCGATCTCATCCAATAAAAAGACCGGATTTTTCGAACCCGCCGTACGCATGCCCTGTACAATCCGTCCCGGCAATGCGCCGACGTAAGTACGGCGATGCCCGCGGATCTCCGCTTCATCCCGTACGCCGCCAAGCGAGACCCGGACAAATTTACGTTCCATCGCCCGCGCCACCGAACGCGCCAACGACGTCTTGCCGACACCGGGCGGTCCAACCAGGCAAAGTATCGGTCCTTTCATTTGCGCCGTCAGTTTGCGGATCGAAAGATACTCCAAGATCCGTTCCTTGACTTTTTCCAGCCCATAATGATCTTCTTCGAGCGTACCTTCGGCCACGTCAATGTCGAGACGATCTTCGCTTTCCTTCGACCACGGCAACGCCAAGAGCCAGTCCAGATAGGTACGGATAACGGCGCTTTCCGCAACCATGGGCGGCATTTTTTCCAAGCGTTCGATTTCTTTTTGAATTTTTTCCAGTACGTCTTTGGGAAACTCCTGTTCCTTCATGCGTTCGCGATATTCATCGACTTCCGCCGTACGGTCATCTTTGTCGCCCAATTCTTTTTGAATCGCCTTCAGCTGTTCGCGCAGATAGTATTCTTTTTGCGTTTTTTCCATCTGCTTGCGTACTCGAACATTGATCTTTTTTTCCAGTTCGAGAATTTCCATTTCCCGGCCCAGTATTTCACACAGCTTTTCCAAGCGTTCCTGCACGTCGATGGCGTCCAACAAAGCCTGCTTGTCTTCGACTTTTAACGAGAGATGACTGGCGATCAAATCGGTCAGGCGGCCCGGTTCTTCGACCACGACAACAGAAACCAAGGTTTCCGGCGGAATTTTTTTGCTTAGCTTGACCCACTGCTCAAATTGGTTCACCGCCGTACGCGTCAGCGCTTCGACTTCCGCGGTCTTGCCCTGCGGTTCTTCAAATTCGCGGATTTCAACCTGATAATAAGGTTCCATGTCGCTATAACCAACAATTTCAGCGCGGTGCAGTCCCTCAACCAAAACGCGAATCGTACCGCCCGGCAGTTTGAGCAGTTGTTTTATTTCAGCAACCGTACCGACAGTAAAAATATCATCCGGCTCCGGGTTGTCATTTTGCGCATCCTTTTGCGCCGCCAGCATGATCATTCTGTCGTCGACCATCGCTTCTTCCAGCGCGCTAATCGATTTTTCGCGCCCCACATCCAAATGGATAATCATATATGGAAACACCAAAATTCCGCGTAGCGGCAATAGCGGTATTGTACGTTTCTTGCTTTCCATATCCACCCCTCCTTACACTTGCAACGTTTGCAAGAATCATCCTTGCTTTATAATAATTCGTAGTAAAACGATAAACACCTTCAAAAAAACAAGAGAGTAAACTCTCTTGTTTTTTTATCTTATGCCGATTCTTCTTTCTTCTTCGCTTTAGCAACCTCACTGGTAACAAGCAAAGGCTCTTCCTTATTCAGGATCACTTCTTTGGTCACCGTGCAGCTGACGACATCGCCGCGCGAGGGGACATCATACATCACGTTGCGCATGATCGCTTCAATAATGGAACGCAATCCGCGTGCGCCGGTATTTCGTTTCATCGCTTCCTGCGCAATAGCCTGCAGCGAATCTTCTTTGAATTCCAATTGGACATTGTCCATCTCGAGGAATTTTTGGTATTGCTTTACCAAAGCGTTTTTCGGCTCTTTTAAAATGCGCACCAATGCAGTCTCATCGAGTGCATCGAGCGTCACAATGACCGGTAAACGTCCGACAAATTCCGGAATCAAGCCAAATTTCAGCAGATCCTCCGGCAGAATTTTCTTCAGCAGCTCGCCCATCATTTTCTTTTCTTTGCTGCGGATCTCAGCGCCGAAGCCAAGGCCTTTTTGACCAGTTCGGGAGTTGATGATCTTATCGATGCCGTCAAAAGCACCGCCGCAAATAAAGAGGATGTTCGTGGTGTCGATCTGAATGAATTCCTGATGCGGATGTTTGCGCCCGCCTTGCGGCGGTACGCTGGCAACCGTGCCTTCGAGGATTTTCAGCAAAGCCTGCTGCACACCCTCGCCGGATACGTCTCTGGTAATCGACGGATTTTCCGATTTACGGGCGATCTTATCGATCTCATCGATATAGACAATCCCTTTTTCGGCTTTTTCCACATCATAATCAGCCGCCTGAATCAGCTTCAGCAAGATGTTTTCCACATCTTCGCCCACATAACCGGCCTCGGTCAATGAAGTCGCGTCTGCAATCGCAAACGGAACATTGAGGATTTTAGCCAGTGTCTGCGCCAACAACGTCTTGCCGCTGCCCGTCGGGCCGAGCATGATGATGTTGGATTTTTGCAATTCTACTTCCTCATGATGATGCGTGCCTGTACCTTGGCGATGGCCTGGCGCAGGGTGAGCCACATGACTGTTCAAATTGATCCGTTTGTAGTGGTTATACACTGCGACCGCCAGACTTTTTTTCGCTTCATCCTGACCAATGACATACTGGTCGAGAATGCCGCGAATTTCTTGCGGTTTCGGAATGTCGCGAAGCTCGAGTTCGACTTCTTCGCCACTCAGTTCCTCTGCAATGATCTCGTTGCATAACTCGATGCATTCATCGCAGATATAAACTCCGGGTCCGGCCACCAATTTCTTAACCTGTTCCTGCATTTTACCGCAAAAAGAACATTTCAACTGGCCTTTGTCATCCCCAAATTTCAACATAATCTATTTCACCTCGCTATTTGGGACTTTCCTGACGTTTTTCCCCGCGTACCACCACTGCGTCGATCAGGCCGTATTCCTTAGCCTGTTCGGCCGACATGAAAAAGTCGCGTTCCGTATCTTGTTGAATCTTTTCCATCGACTGTCCGGTATGTTTAACCAGCGCTTCATTAAGCAGTTCCCGCAAGCGGAGAATTTCGCGCGCTTGTATTTCAATGTCCGAAGCCTGTCCCCGAGCGCCGCCAAGTGGCTGATGAATCATGATCCGAGAGTTCGGCAACGCGAAGCGTTTGCCTTTCGCGCCGGCGCTCAAAAGAAACGCGCCCATGCTGGCGGCCGAGCCCATGCAGATCGTCGAGACATCCGGCTTGATGTACTGCATCGTGTCATAAATGGCAAGACCTGCCGTCACTACACCGCCCGGGCTGTTGATATAGAGATGGATATCCTTTTCCGGATCCTCCGCTTCTAAAAACAGCAACTGTGCAATAATCAAGTTGGCCACATGGTCATCGATCGGGCCGCCGATAAAGACAATCCGGTCTTTTAAAAGACGGGAATAAATATCATAGGATCGTTCTCCACGATTGGATTGTTCTACTACGATTGGCACAAAGCTCATACGTATCACCCCTGTCCGAGAAGTAAATTTTAGGCTTGGGCTACGCTTTCAATGATGAGGTTTGCAGCTTTGCGGCGCAGAATCGATTCAAGCAGCATACCCATGCGGCCCTGCGCCAGGAAAACTTTTTGCACCTGCTCCACTGAAGCGCCATAATGTTTGGAGATTTCCTCCAGCTCTTCTTTAATGTCAGCTTCACCGGCTTCCAATGCTTCCGCTTTCGCAATCGCATCGAGCGTCAGGTCGGTTTTAACATTAACTTCGGCAGATTCCCGGTATTTTCCTTTTAAATCTTCCAAGGAACTGCTCATGAATTGTAAATAGTGTTCCAGTTTCATGCCGCGGCTTTCGAGGTTGGATTTCAGATCTTCCATCATGCTGTCAACGCGGGCATCTACCATTACAGCAGGAATATCGGTCGTCGCATTGTCGACCGCTTGCTTGATGGCTTCATTCTTGAAATCTTTGTCGGCTTTTTCTACGGCAGCCGCTTCCATCTTGCTGCGCAGATCCTCTTTCATTTCTTCAACGGTATTGAACTCGCTGGCTTCTTTCACGAACTCGTCGTCAAGCACCGGCAGTTCTTTACGTTTCACGTCTTGAACCGTCACCTTGAACATTGCTTCTTTTCCGGCTAACTCTTCGGAATGGTATTCCGCCGGGAACGTTACTTTCACTTCTTTGGCTTCGCCGGCTTTCGATCCGATCAACTGCTCTTCAAAGCCCGGAATGAAGGTGTTCGATCCGATTTGCAGCGGATAGCCTTTGCCTTCGCCGCCCGGGAATGCCACGCCGTCTACAAAGCCTTCAAAGTCGATGATGGCAAAATCGCCGTCAGCTAACGTCGCGCCTTCTACAACTACCAGTTTCGATTGGCGTTCACGCAAGGCATCGATTTGCTTGGTGATTTCCGCTTCATCTACCGCTTCCACGGTTTTGCTCACAGTCAGACCTTTATATTGTCCCAATTGAACTTCCGGTTTTACGGTCACTTTCGCTTTGAAAACGACGTCTTTGTCAGCTTCCAGCGTAACGACTTCGATCGAAGGACGGCTAACCGGTTCTACCTTATGCTCATCCAGCGCCTTGTTGTACGCCGGCGTTGCTACCAATTCAAATGCTTCATCTAAAATAGCTTCTTTTCCGATACGCTTTTCTAAAACATTGCGCGGAACCTTTCCTTTACGAAACCCGGGAATATTGACTTTGCTCGCCAGACTCTGATAAGCGCGCTCCATGCCTTTCGTCAGTTCCGCCGCCGGAACTTCGACCTCGAACACCACTGTATGGTTGTCTATCTTCTCCATCGTTGCTTTCATTATACCGTTGCCTCCTGTATTGTGTTTAAAATTTTATACGCAAAATGCTGTTTTAGCGCGACATTCCTCACGCCATGATATATATCATAACATAACCCATTGCCAAGTACAAGGCGAACGAAAAAAAGGCCCGGCATAACGCCGAGCCTTGGATGTCTTCTGGAGCGGAAAAGGAGATTCGAACTCCCGACCCTCGCCTTGGCAAGGCGATGCTCTACCGCTGAGCTATTTCCGCAAGGATTTGCCGCATGAATTGTTTGGAGCGGAAAAGGAGATTCGAACTCCCGACCCTCGCCTTGGCAAGGCGATGCTCTACCGCTGAGCTATTTCCGCATCATTTCAACTCGCTATCGTTTAACGACAAAATTGATTATACCGATTTTCGCCATTATTGTCAACACCATTTCTTTGTTTTTTTCTTAGTTTTACAAGGCCATCCTTTTCTTCGTCTAAATTATCCTTAGCGACAAAACGCCGCCCTCTTACTTCGCTGTAAAAAAGCATTGCCATCCCGTCACTTTCTCCGTCTCTTTTTTCCTATTATAATGAAGCTTAATATTTAAGCTCATGTCAAAAACGTCGCTAAAGCTCGCAAACAGGCATGCGCCTATGGGGAAACATAATATTTAGCACTTTTCTCTCTGCGGCCTGCCTTTAATCCGCTTTTTCCCGCATAATCACCCCTTTCATTTTAACCGTCGCACAGGCTATAATGGATTCTATCCGCAATTTTATAAAAACATTATAAACGTACAGATTGGAGGTTGAGCTCAACCTATGATGCGAATCCTGCGTCGCCTGCTGATTGGCAGACCGCTTCACAACCAGGAAATGGCTCACGAAAAACTTCCCAAGTGGAAGGCATTAGCTATTTTTTCTTCGGACGCCCTTTCCTCCGTCGCGTATGGTCCAGAACAGATCATGCTGGTTTTGGCACTGCCCGGTCTTATCGCTTACGGTTTTCTGGCGCCTGTTTCGATAGCCATCCTTATCTTATTGGCTATCGTCACGATTTCTTACGTTCAGGTTGCCAATGCTAACCCCGGAGGTGGAGGCTCCTATGCCGTCGCGATCAAGAATCTGGGCGAAAAACCGGCGCTTGTCGCCGCCGCCGCCTTGTTCGCCGACTATACGCTCACTGTCGCAGTAAGCGTATCCGCCGGTACCGTCGCCATCATCTCAGCTTTTCCCGAACTGCTGCAGTATGAAGTCGTTATCGACTTAGCCGTACTGTTCGGCCTGCTGATGTTGATTAACCTGCGCGGCGTACGCGAATCGGCAACCGCCTTCGTTTATCCGACCTACGCGTTTATTTTCGGCATCGTCGCTTTAATCATTTGCGGCCTCTTTCAGGCGTTTACGCAAACTGCGCCGGTCATTCCGCCTGAGTCGCTGCAGCGCGAATGGCACTGGTCAATGCTCTTCGTTCTGCTGCGGGCATTTGCCAACGGCTGTAGCTCTATGACCGGGGTAGAAGCAATCTCGAACGGCGTTCCGATGTTTCGCAAACCGGAAGTAAAGAACGCCGCCGCGACGACCTACTGGATGTCCGGCATTCTGGCCTTTATGTTTGCCGGCATCGGATTTATGATGATGCATTTTCATGTGATGCCGCTTGAGGGCATCACCGCCTTATCGCAATTGGCGGAAAACACCTTCGGGCGCGGCTGGCTCTACTATTATATTCAGATCACCACGATGGTAGTCCTTTATTTGGCTGCCAACACCTCATTCAACGGATTGCCGCCCCTCTTGTCGATTCTGGCTAAGGACGGCTATATGCCGCGCTATCTTGGAACGCGAGGCGAACGCCTCAGTTTTTCCAACGGCATTGTCCTTTTAAGCCTGGTAGCCGGCGCTCTTATCGTCATTTACCAGGGTAACACCGATGATTTGATTTCCTTGTACGCGATCGGCGTATTCCTCTCTTTCACGATTGCGCAATGGGGCATGATCATCCATTGGCGGCGCGAAAAAGGCGAGCATTGGCAAACCCGTGCCTGCATCAATGCCGCCGGTATGCTGGTAACCGGATTGGTCGTTTTAGTCATCGCCGTATCTAAGTTCTTTTACGGCGCCTGGATGGTAATGGTCTTCATTCCGGCAATGATGATCATTTTCCTCAAAATCCGCAAGCATTACCGCGATATGTCAGAACAACTCCATCTGCCGATGGATGAATTGCGTTTGCAGGAAAATGCCGACAGCATCATCGGACGCAACCTGGTTATTGTACCGATCTCTACTCCGACAGGCGTCGTAGCGCAAACACTGCGTTACGCAAAGGTCATCAGTCAGGACATTGTCGCGCTGCATATTGCAACCGATGAAGAAGTCGGCCACCGTGTAGCGGAAAAATGGCAGGCCTGGGATCCCGGCGTTGAATTGGTTACCGTATATTCTCCATACCGGCTCGTCGTTCAGCCGCTCCTGGATTATATCAGCCAATTGGAGGCGCAAAAAAATCCTGAGGATTATATCACGGTTTTGATTCCCGAATTTGAAACAAAAAAACTCTGGCACCGTCTGCTGCACAATCAAACCGGTTGGATCCTTAGAACGTTGCTGATTTTACGTGAAAACGTCATCGTCACTACGATTCCCTACCATCTGACCAAATAAGAAAAGGCCTGAACAAATTGTTCAGGCCTTTTTGCTCGCCATTTTCCGTTTTAAAGCTTCAATGTTATGGTAACACAGTTTTATTTCTCCGTCGTCCTTTCATGCCGCAAATCGCTCGTTACAAGCATCATAACGCATTTGCACGTCAAGACAGCACCGTCCGGTGGAATTGCATCATAATTCCTGCTCAAAAAACCGGCAATTAGGCACAGATCGCTCTTTCAGCACCTCATACCGAAAACCTGAGCGCCTGCTCAAAAAGTGTCAGCCGCTAGGCACGACGAGGGTAAAGTACGCAAGCCAGGAACCGCAGGAGTAACGACGCAGATGACGCTTTTTCAGCAGGCGCGAAAAGAAAAGACCTTTGGAGCTATTACTCTCCAAAGGTCTAATTTGCAAGTATATGGTGCGGGCGAGAGGACTTGAACCTCCACGGTCTCCCGCCAGATCCTAAATCTGGTGCGTCTGCCATTCCGCCACGCCCGCACAACATTGTTTCAAAAAGTGGTGACCCACGATGGACTCGAACCATCGACACCCTGATTAAAAGTCAGGTGCTCTACCAACTGAGCTAGTAGGTCACATTGGCAGGGGCGGCTGGACTCGAACCAACGCATGCGGGAGTCAAAGTCCCGTGCCTTACCGACTTGGCGACGCCCCTACAAGTTTGTTTTTTAAAAAAGAATGGGGTGACTGAAGGGGTTCGAACCCTCGAATAACGGAGCCACAATCCGCCGTGTTAACCACTTCACCACAGCCACCATTTGTTCGACGCTGTTCACCAGCGACGAAATTTATTTTAGCACATCCTATTCATTATGTCAAACCCTTAACTGTATTTTTTTAAAACTTTTTCACAAAAACAGCGCCGTAAAGCGTCTAATCAGGACCACCCGTCTAACGGGTGGTTTGCTTTAGCCCTATAAGGGCATAATACTGGCTGAGTCTCAAGACTCGCTGAATAGTCCGCCAACCGCATAGCCTTTTCAGTCTACCCCTAAAGGGGTCTTATTTCGACTTTTTTGCTGGCTCACCCGTGAACGGGTCAACTAGCTCTTTCAAAGTAAGTTGCTCGGCGATCACATCGTCTTTTAACTGATTTTTGATATACTCTTCAATTGCTTTTTTATTTCGACCTACTGTATCTACATAGTATCCTTTACACCAAAACTGTCGATTGCCATATCGATATTTCAAGTTCGCATGCCTATCAAATATCATTAATGAACTCTTTCCTTTTAGATACCCCACAAAACTTGACACGCTTATTTTCGGCGGTATGCTTACCAACATGTGAACGTGATCCGGGCAAGCACTTGCTTCTATAATTTCAACACCTTTATGTTCGCATAGCTTTCTCAGTATAACTCCGATATCACTTTTTATTTTCCCATATATGATTTGTCTTCTGTATTTCGGTGCGAAAACTATATGGTATTTGCATTTCCATTTTGTGTGTGCTAAACTGCTGTTATCCATTTTGGATACTCCTCCTTTGTTAGTTTATGCGGTCGGCAAACCTGCATTTATTCTAGCAAAGGAGGCTTTTCTTTTCTACTTATAGCTATAAGCTTTCCGGAACCACACGCCTAG
>NZ_JAUAOA010000020.1 GCF_030542965.1 Azotosporobacter soli | reverse complement strand
CAGACCGTCGACAAAATGCACTTTACGCAAAGCGTAAGGTGCATTTTTCAATTTCAGTTATCCAATTTTCACTGCAAAAACGCAGTTTTTCGAAAAAACGTTGAAAAACAGGCGGTAATATACCCCTGCGTTTCTTCCAGGTCGCCAGTTTTTTCAGATTCATGCATGCAAAAGTAAGCGTCACCTGCATTTTCACTTTCTGCAGGCCACGCAGTTGCGTATAGCGCATTGCATGCTTTTCTTTTGCATCTGCAAAGACACGCTCAATTGTTTGCGAGCGCAATTTGTAAATATCGCGATATATCGGCATGTGCCGATACTCATCAGCAAGTTCCAGATAGGATTCCCATACATGCCTTTGGACTTGCTTTTGATGCGCTTTGCTCTGCGTGCATTGCTCTAAATGCGGACACACTTTGCATTGTTTTGCATCGCTTTTATATTCTTGATATCCTTCACGATTCGTCGTACTGTAGCCAAGCGCCTGGTTGCCAGGGCAAATCATGCATTCATAATATTCATCATATACGTATTCATATTTCTTGAAGAACCCTTCTTTTGTCATAGGACGCTTGTAGGGAACGACAGGAATTCGGCCACTGTCGATAATTTGTTTCATAATCCAGGGCGTTTTGTAGCCCGCATCGACGGCAACGGTTTCGGTTTCAGGGAAATAACTGACGACTCGTTCATACAGTTCATCAAACAATCGACTGTCATTAACATTGCCCGCTGCGACTTCGTATCCTAATATGAAGTTATGCCGGTCACAAGCCGTGTTGGTTACGTAGGCAAAGCATTTTTCATGCTCGCCTTTATGAAACAAGCCGCTTTCCGGATCCGTCGTACTTTGCGTGATGGTTTTACCTTGCGGCGGATTTTCATCGTCGTCTTTATCTTTTAACCGTTTCTTGCCATGGTTTTCGCGATCGGCTTGAATTTCCGCATTCAGTTCATCTTGATATTGCTTGGCCGGAATCGGCACAAACACTTTTGCGCTTTTCTTTTTGTTGGCTCGTGCTTTGATATGGGTTCCGTCAATGAATACGGAACTTGCATCAATGAAACCGCAGTTTACTGCTTCGTACAGGATGCGCATAAAGATCCGCTCAAACACATCGCTTCCTTGAAAACGCCGGGTATAATTCTTGCCGAAGGTTGAAAAGTGCGGGACTTTTTCGGTAAGGCCGTATCCGATAAACCAGCGGTAAGCCATATTTACTTCAATTTCTTTCATGGTTTGACGCATGCTACGAATGCCGAACAGGTATTGAATCAGTACGATCTTAAACAGACTCACCGGATCAATTCCTGGTTTGCCTCGTTCGGAGTCGCTATATAAACCGTCGACTTCGTCGTAGATGAAGCGAAAATCGATGGCTCGTTCAATGTCTCGTAATATATGATCTTTCGGTACTAAATCTTCTAAGCAGAAGAATTCAATTTGGCTTTGTTGACTTCGATCTTTTTTCTCGTACATAAAATCACTCCCGCTAATGATTTTATCATATCATTAGCGGGAGTGGAGTTTTGTCTACAGTCTGAAGCGAGCGGCATGCGCCGCTCGCTCCCTTTTCGCTATTGTTTTTCCAAACCGTATTTTTGCGCCTTGGCCGCCACCGTTTTATGCGTGATGCCGAGCGCCTTGCCCGCGGCGCTGTAGCTGCCGTAACGAGCCAGCGCTTCTCTGATGATTTCTTTCTCGTATTCTTCGAGCGGGAAGATATCGCCGTTTTTCAGCAAACCCACTCCCGCATCCGTCGGACATTTTTTTTCTTCCGGCAGCGCGATATGGCGCGGCAGATCTTCTTTGCTGATATATTTATCATCACTGAGCGCCACCAAACGTTCGACTACGTTGCGCAATTCGCGCACATTGCCCGGCCAGGAATAACAAAGCAACATTTCCATCGCGTCCTGGCGAATGCCAAGCACTTCCTGACCGAACGCACGATTGAAATAGCGCAGAAAATGATCGACCAGCAGCGGAATGTCTTCACGCCGTTCGCATAGCGGCGGCAATTCGAGCGGAATGACGTTGAAGCGGTAATACAGATCTTCACGGAATTCGCCGCGCTGCACCATTTGCGCGAGATTGCGATTCGTCGCCGCGACGATCCTGACATCGACAGTCAGCGTTTCTTCGCCGCCGACTCTTTCGAAACTGCTGGTCTGCAGGACACGCAGCAGCTTGCTCTGCATCGCCGGATCCATCTCGCCGACTTCGTCGAGAAACAGCGTGCCGCCGTCCGCCAATTCGAACTTGCCCTGTTTACGCCGGATCGCGCCGGTAAAGGCGCCTTTTTCATGACCGAACAGTTCGCTTTCCAAAAGTTGCAGCGACAACGCTGCGCAGTTGACCTTGATGAACGGCCCGCTCTTGCGCGGACTGGAAAGGTGGATGCCTTCCGCCAGTACTTCTTTCCCCGTACCGCTGTCGCCGCTGATTAAAATCGTCGATTGCACGCGCGCCGCTTTCGCGGCCATCGTCAGCGTATCCAGGACGACCTGGCTGACGCCGATAAATTTTTCAAACGCGCTGCCCGCTTTCAACTGACGCAGCATTTGCTTTTCACGCGACTCCGTCTGATACTTATCCGGCACCCACTGCTGCGCCGCCTGCTTTTCCATCAAATCGAGACGCCGCTGTGCAAGCGCCAGCTGCTCGGCTAATTGTCGTTCACGTCCCTGGCGCAAAAGAGCCAACCACCCGTTGCCCATCATTTCATCCAGCGGATGCAAATCCAGCCACAAATCGGCCCCCAACCAATTCGTCACCGGCTGATTCAGCAGGGAAACCTTGCCCTGCCAAACCGATTCCTGAAGCGGCGTCGCCAACAAGCGCTCCAGCGTCTCGCCCGCCGCATCTTTCGCCGTCATCCCCAGCAGACGACGAAACGCCGAATTTGTCTCAATCAGTTCGCCCCGCTCCGTAAGAAAGCCCACCCCTTCACCAGCACGTTCCAGGGCCAGCTGAACCACTTCCCACGGCAGGCGGCACGCCGCCCCTTCTCTTCCCCTGTTTGCCACTGCCTTCACCAATCCTCTTTCTCTGCCGCGCCTCTCTTTTCTCTGTCAGCACAATTCTCTCTCTATTTTAACATAGTTTTCCAAACTTTCTTTGCGCCAATGAAAAAAACACCCACTGCAAAAATGGGTGTTCAGAGTGTAGACAACTGAAAAAATAGAATGAACACAAAAGAAGAGAAAGATGAAAAGAGACAATAACACGAAGAAGCGAAGCGGACTGATACTACCGGCCCTACGGGAAGAAAGGAATAAAAAATTAAAAATTCTTCCGGCCTTCCCTTCTTCGATTCTTCGTGTAAAAAACGTCCCACTTAATTTCGTTTTATCGACAGTCTCAACACCCGTTGCCAGAACGGGTGTTTTCTTCTATTTCAGTCCGATTTCTTCATCGGTCAGATAACACGCCGGATCCGATTCCCAAAAATCTCCGGTCGCCGCTTCGGCCCGCGCACGGAAGTTGCCGTTGCAGACGCCGAGCCATTTGCAGGCTGCGCAGCGGCCTTTGAGCAGCGGCTTGCGGTCCTTCAGACCGGCCAGGATCGGATTCGACATATCGGTCCAAATCTCGCCGAACGCCCGCTCGCGCACATTGCCGAACGTATGGTTCTGCGTAAACTGATCCGAATGCACATTGCCGAGCGGATCGACATTGGCGAATGCGATGCCGGAACGATTGCCGCCATTGCGGTTCATCAGTTCCCAGATTCGTTCCGCCAAAACCGGATTCTTTTCCCTGTACTTCATATACAGATACACGATGTCCGCATGATTGTCGACGGTCAGAATCTCGCATTTGTCGCCCAGCTGTTTCGCCTTGGCGATGATCAAATCCATCGCCTGACGCGATTCCTGATGCGTGACGTCATGCTGCATCATCTCCGCCGCCCGACCGGAATAAACCAGGTGATAAAAACACACGCGGGGAATTTTTTCCGTTTCAATCAACTGAAATACATTTTCCAGATCATGAAAATTATAACGATTGATCGTAAAGCGCAGACCGACGCGCTGATCGACGGCCAGACAATGGCGAATGCCGCGCAACGCCTGTTCAAACGCGCCGCTTTTGCCGCGGAACTTGTCATTGGCCTCGCCCAGACCGTCCAGGCTGATGCCGACATAACCGACGTTAAGGCTCTTGATCTTTTGCGCCAGCGCCGCATCGATCAGCGTTCCATTCGTGGAAAACGTCGTCCGGATGCCGCGTTGGTTCGCATATTCGACCAGTTGGAAAATATCCGGCCGGATCAGCGGCTCGCCGCCGGAAAGAAGCAGTACCGGCACCTTAAACGCCGCGCAGTCGTCAATAAAACGCAGCGCTTCGGCCGTCGTCAGTTCGCCGTCATATTTTTGCGCATCTGAATCCGCGTAGCAATGCACGCATTTCAAGTTACAGGTCCGTGTGACATTCCAGGCCACGACCGGCCCCATTCCGGCAACCGCGCCGTGCTGCTGACCGTGCGAGCCTTTCGCATAGCGTAGGCTGTCGCCAAAATTATTCGTATCACAGAGAAGTTTGCTTACACCAATCATTGCATTCACTTCTTCTTTCTTGAGAATTTTTCCTAGAATTTTTTTCTTGCTCATCTATTCTACCGCGCAACTCGCCGCTTGTCCAGCCTGACGCGCATCATTCTTTCCTGCAAAAAAAGCCGTGCAGCGCTGCACAGCTTTTTTAATACCATTTAACCGCCAACAGTCCGAGATATTCTTTGGCTGCCAAACTAAACTCTGCCAGCGCCCCAGCTGACGGCCAGAGATGGTACCACTCAAAACCGCCATGCACATTTACCAAATAATCCGACGGATACGGCTGCACTATAACGCCGTTCTTAGTGAATTGCTCGACACTGCGCGCCATATGAAACGCCGAAGTGACGAGGATCGGTTGGCGATAGCCTTTTTCCTGCATGATGCGCGCGGTGTTGCGCGCGTTTTCCGCCGTATTGAGGCTCTTCTCATCCAATAAAATATGTTCCGGCGCTACGCCGAGATCGAGCAGGATCTGCTGCGCGACCAGAGCCTCGCAGCCGGTCGTCGCAAGAACCTTGCCGCCCGAGACGACGATCGGCACCTGCAGTTTCCGTTCCAGCTGCAGCGCCGTCAGCAATCGATTGGCCGCATAGCCGGATAAGTGTCCCTGTCCGCTGACATTCGGCGTATCCAAGGTCGCACCGCCGCCAAGCACGATGATGATATCTCCCTGCGGCGAGATCGGCGGCGCGTAACGGCTTTCCAGCGAACGGACAAGCAAGTTGCTGACGAGCGGAATCGAGCAGCCGTAAAAGAGCAGCGTCAGCGCCAAAAGCGCCAGGCCAAGTTTGCTGCGCCGCGTCTTTAGCGCGCGCAGCGCCAAAGCGAAAAACAGGACGATGAACAAACCCGGCGGGAAAAAGAACGTCGTATAGATAAACTTGATCCAATAGAGCAAAATATGCGCTCCTTTCCGGCTTAGTCTTCAGGATAGCGTTCACGAATCCGCAGAATTTCATCGACATGCTCTAGGAACAGATCGACGATTTGCGGGTCGAACTGCGCGCCGCGCTGTTCACGGATATATTCGACGACCTCTTCCATCGGCCAAGCCTTTTTATAAACCCGCTGCGTGGAGAGTGCGTCAAAGACATCCGCCAGCGCCACCAAACGGCCGTAGAAGTGAATCTCTTCGCCCTTCAATCCGTTAGGATAGCCTTTTCCGTCATAGCGTTCATGATGTTGAAGCGCTATAACCGCACCGTTTTTGAGGATCGGGCGGTGCGAATGGCGCAGCATTTCATAACCGTATTCGGCGTGTTTCTTCATGATGGCGAACTCTTCCTCGCTCAATTTACCCGGCTTATTGAGGATCGCATCCGGAATCGCCAGTTTCCCAAGATCGTGGATCGGCGTCGCCATGCGGATCATCTCGGCTTCGTCCTCCGGCAGCCCCGCTTTGAGCGCGAGCAGCTTGGTCACTTCGGCGACCCGTCGCACATGGTTGCCGGTTTCTTGCGAGCGCGCCTCCGCGACTTCGCCCAGGGTGAAGAGGATTTCCTTTTGCGTGTCTTCCACTTCTTCATTCAGATAGATATTTTCAAAGGCGATCGAGACGTTGGTGCAAAAGACTTCCAGCAGATGGCGATCCCATTCCGCCAGTTCGCGCAGTCCGTCCAGATAGATCAGATTTTCCGAACCGCGCTTGCTGCGAAAGAAGATGACGAAGCAATCTTTATCAAACACGCTGCGCTGTTCTTCAATCGCACGCGAAATGATCGGATAGCCTGGCAACGCCTTTGCGTCGGCGCGGTGTTTTGCGCCGATTAGCGCTTCGAATTCGCCGGTGGCCGCCAGGATTTGCAGCGTCGTCTCGCCGCTGGCCGGGCAAGTCGCGGCGAAAGCCGAAGCATGGCAGTAGAGCGCGTTCGGGTTCAGGCGCAAAAGCGCCACCAACTGGCTCAAGACGCCGGAAGCGAATTTCTGCATCGACTGCAGCTCAAAGATCGAACCGGCCGAATCGACGATTTTTTGCAGCCCTTTGCGGTTCATGTCGATGATGCGCAGATCGCGATAGGAACGCAACGCGGCGACTAGCGTCGTATACAGCTTCTGCGTCGTCAATTCCGTTTTTTCTTTATAATCATTAATGTCATAGGCGGTTATCACTTCGTATTCGGGCGCCTGTCCCGGCTGGCCGGTGCGCAGGATGATGCGCACCAGACGGTTACCCAGTTCTTCGCGAATGTATTTGGCCAGACGCAGCCCGGCCCCTTCGTCTTCCATCACCACATCCAAGAGCACGACCGCCGTATCATCGTGCTCCTCCAGTAAATTCCGGCCTTCCGCAGCAGAAAAAGCGCTGATGAATTCGACCGGCCTGCCGTCAAAGACGAAACGCCGCAGCGCCAGTTTCGTGACATTGTGAACCTCCTGTTCGTCATCGACGATCAGGACCTTCCAGGCTTGTTCGCCTTTTACGTTGACCTGCGCTTGTGCATCTTCCGCCTCATCGGCGAATAATAACTCGTCATCCTTGTTCATGCTGCTTCTCCTCCCTTTGCTGCGGGAAACGGATGATAAATTCCGTTCCCTGGCCCGGCTGGCTGTTGCAGCGAATGCTGCCGCCGAATTGCTGCGTGACGATGTTTTGGATGATATGCATTCCAAGACCGGTTCCGCCTTCTCCGCGTCGGGTAGTGAAAAATGGATCGAAAATCTTCTCAACCACCGCCGCTTCCATCCCAACGCCGTCATCGGCATAACGCAAATGAATATCGGATCCGTCCGCCTGAATATCAATACTGATCACGCCCGCTTGGCCGCTGCCATAGGCATGCAGCAGCGAGTTCATCACCAGATTGGTGATCACCTGCGAAAAAGCGCCCGGATACCCGTCGATCGTCAGCTCATCCGGACAGTTGAGTTGAATCCGGTGTGCCGTTTTTTTCAACTTGGGCAGCATGCTCAAAAGGATTTCATCCATATATTGCCGCACCTTGAAACGGCGCCGCTCTTCGCTTGACTGATCCGCCGACACTTGCTTGAAGCTGCGGATCAAACGCGACGCCCGTTCGAGATTAGTATATACGATGGTCGACGCCTCCTCGGCATCTTCAAGGAAATGAACCAGATCCTGGCGCTTCATGCCGCCGGCTTCATACAACTGGAGAAAATCACGCGTCATTTTTTGCAGATGCGATGACGCCGTCACGCCGATCCCCACCGGCGTATTGATCTCATGCGCAATCCCGGCGACCAGACTGCCGAGCGAAGCCAGTTTTTCCGACTGCAGCAGTTGGATCTGCGTTCGCCGCAGACTGTCCACGGTCTGCTCGAGTTCCTGGTTCACCGCGGTCAGTTCCTGATTCATCGCCAGCAAGTCCTGCGTCCTGACTTCGACCTTGCGTTCCAGCTCCTCATTGACATGGCGCAATGCATCCTCCGCCAACTTGCGCTCGCTGATATCGTGCCAGACGAAGAGGATATATTGCTCGCCGCCGATGCCCGCTACCTCCGCCGACAGGATGCCGGTACGCAGTTCGCCGTCTTTGCGTCGCCAGAGCACTTCCTTGTTAAACACTTTGCCCGCTGCACGGTAGAGACCTTGGATTTCCTCGCGCTCGTTCGGACGCGCCCACAAAGAAAACTCCAGTGAATTTTTCCCGATCACGTCTTGGAGCGAATAGCCCAACTGGCTGCTGAACGCATCGTTCACTTCCATAAAAGCGCCGTCTGCCACGCGAACCAAGCCAATGACGTCCATGCTGTAGCGAAAGATCTTCGAAAACTTTTCCTCCGAGGCGAGCAGCGCCTGCTGAGCCAGCTTCAATTGCGTCACTTCACTCAGCGTCACCACGACCTGGCGCACCTGGCCTTCAGCGTCAAGTTCCGGAAAAAGCGTGGCGCTGAGCCAGATCGGCTCACTTTGTTTCCTGCGCCGGATGCCGAGCAGACAGTCTTCCAGCGCGCTGCCGCTTTTCAGCACCTGCAGCAGCGGTTCTTCCTGCGGCGGCATCGGCTCGCCGTTTGGCAGAAGATACTGCCAGCCCTCTCTAAAGCGCCCTTTACGCGCCTCTTCTTCCGTGATGCCGAGCAAGTCGAGATAGGTCTGGTTAAAAAGCGTCAACTCGCCCTGCGCGGAAAAGACCGCGACCGCAACCGTCAGATTCTCCAGCAGTTCACGATATTTCTTTTCACTGCCCTCCAGCTGAGCGACCGTCTCTAACAACTCTCCGGTCTTTTTTCTTACCCGGCGGCGCAGCATCTCGTTCCAGGCGAGCAGTACCAAAATCAGTCCGCCAACGCTTGCGAAAAAGAGCAGCCGATGCTGCAGATAAAGGAGCAGCAATACGTTGCTTTCCGTGCTGCCATGCCAGCGCCGTTCAATATCCTCATATTCGTCCTTGCTGATCTCGGCGAAGCCTTTTTCCACCAGTTGCAGCATCTTCGCATCGCCTTTGTGCACCGCACGCCGGAACTCACCGGAGTATAGCGGCTGTGACTGGCGAAAACGCTCCTGTAAGCCCGCCTTGTAGAGAAAATAAAGCGCCGGCGGCTTATCCATGACAAAGACCATCGTACGCCCCTGCTTGGCGCTGTCGACAATCGCCTCATAACTGTCAAACTCAACGATACCCTGTACGCCGCCGCTGCGCAATTTCTCCTCCGCCAGATCGCCTTTCTTCACCGCCACCTGAAACCCTTTCAACGATTCGAGGTCTCTGATACCCGCGATGCTCTCATGAAAAAAGATTGGCACGTCGATCCGCGCATAGGGCTGCGAAAAATCATAGATGCGTTGCCGTTCGGGACTGGGAAAGATCGTATCGATCACGTCCGCGCGATCCTCATTCATCCATTGCAGCGCCCTGTTCCAGCCGGTCGCCGTCAAGACGACCTTGACGCCTGTCTTTTGTTCCCACAGCATCCACTGGTCGACCAGAACGCCCTGCAAGCGTCCCGTTCCGTCGCGAAAGACAAACGGCGGATAATTATCGTCCATGACGACGCGAATCGTCGACGGCATTTCTTCCGCCCATGCCGGAGCGCAAAGCAGCAGGCTCCAGGCGCAAAGCAAACTGAGCATACGCAATGTCCGGGCCCAACGTCTCACGTCATCACCTCCGCGCATTTTCGGCGTCTTTCGCATCGATTAGTTACTCTTCATTTCGTCACGTCGCGCCAAATCCCCTTTCCTGAAGCGCTCGATAATAAAAAAAAGCGGCGCAGTTTTCCTTGTGGAAAACCGCGCCGCCCGGATTTTAGACACTTGAAAAATAGAAGAGATACGAAAGAAGAGCTGGATGAAAAAATGATAACACGAAGAAGCGAAGCGGGCCGATCTTATCGGCCCGCTTCACTTCTTCGACTCTTCGTGTAAAAACGTCCCACTTACTTTCGTTTTGTCGCCGGTCTCAGCGGCGCATTTTAGAGCCGCTCCAGTATCGTGGCCACACCCTGGCCGCCGCCGATGCAAAGCGTCGCCAGGCCTAACTTGGCCTCTTCGCGCTGCATCGCATGCAGCAGCGTGACTAAGATTCGTGTGCCGCTGGCTCCGATCGGATGGCCGAGCGCAATCGCGCCGCCGTGAATGTTCACTTTCTTCTGGTCAAAGCCGAGTTCCTGTCCGACCGCGAGAAACTGCGCCGCAAACGCTTCATTGGCTTCGATCAGGTCGAGATCGTTCACTTTCAGTCCCGCTTTGTCGAGCGCTTTTTGCACCGCAGGCACCGGACCGAGTCCCATCAGTTCCGGCTCTACGCCGCCTGATGCAAAGGCGCGAATCCGCGCAAGCGGCTTAAGTCCGAGTTGCGCCGCTTTTTCTTCCGACATCACCACGACGGCCGCTCCGCCGTCATTGATGCCGGATGCGTTGCCTGCGGTGACCGTGCCGTCCTTCTTGAACGCCGGGCGCAGTTTGGCCAATCCCTCAGCCGTCGCGTCCGTCTTAACGAATTCATCGACGCTGAAAACACGGTCGCCTTTCCTGCTCTTGATCGTCACCGGAACGATCTCCGCGTTAAACACGCCATCGGCCAATGCTTTTGCCGCCTTGGACTGTGATGCGAGCGCCAGTTCGTCCTGCGCTTCACGACTCAACTGATAGCGCTCGGCGACATTTTCCGCCGTGATGCCCATATGGTAGTCATGAAACGCGCACCAAAGGCCATCCTGAATCATGACGTCCTTCACCTGACTGTGCCCCATCCGATAGCCGCTGCGGCTCTTGCTGTCGAGTACATAGGGAGCGTTCGACATGCTCTCCATGCCGCCTGCGATCACGATCTCCGCTTCGCCTGTCATGACGGCCTGCGCAGCCAGATTGACGCTTTTCAAGCCCGAGCCGCACACCTTGTTGATCGTATAGGCGGAAGTCTTGACCGGCAAACCCGCTTTGATCGCCGCCTGACGCGCCGGATTCTGCCCCAGCCCCGCCTGCAGCACATTGCCCAAGATCACTTCGTCGACCTGCTCTTTATCAACGCCCGCGCGTTCCAACGCCGCTTCGATCACCAGCGCGCCGAGTTCCGGCGCACTGAAACCTGCCAAACTGCCCTGAAAACTGCCGACGGCGGTACGTACCGCACTTACGATAACTGCATTGCCCATTTTTCTTTTGCCTCCTCTTATTTAAAAAAAGTGTAGTCCGACGAGAAAAATCACGCTGGAAAAAAGCAGCGACGTCACGCAGTAACCCATGATATCGCGCACGCCGAGTCCTGCAATCGCGAGTGCAGGCAGCGCCCAGAACGGCTGCGCCATGTTCATCCACGCCTCACCGTATGCGATCGCCATCGCCGCTTTGCCGAGATCCGCGCCCAGCGCCTGCGCCGCCGGCATGATGAACGGTCCTTGGATGACCCAATGCCCGCCGCCGGACGGCACTGCAAAGTTGATCAGGCCGGAACTGAAGAATGCCATAATCGGAAAAGTCTCTTTGGTCGCGACGTTTACGAACCAGTTCGTGATGATGCCGCCAAGGCCCGAATGTTCCATCATGATCTGAATGCCGGCATAAAAGGGGAACTGGATCATGATGCCCGCGGTGCCTCTCGCCGCCGCATTGATCGCCCGCGCATACGCCATCGGCGTTTTGTGCAGCAAGATGCCGGCGGTGAGGAACATCAGATTGACCGTATTGATATTCAGATTGAAACCGTTGTTCTTAAAGTACATGCCCAGATACAGCGCGCCAAAAGCGGCTACGATGACCGAGAGCAACGGACTTTCTTCCATCCGCTCCGCCCAGGTCGCGTTCGGCCCCAGTTTCTTTTGCGTGCTGTGCGCGTCTTCCTGCAGCAGCGCCGGATCAATCGCCACGACATCCTGCGCCTTGGGCATCATCATGCGGCACAAGAGCGGCAGCATGATGACAAGCGATACGGTGATGAAAATATTGTAATTGGCAAAAATCGTATCCGAAATCGGAATGATGCCGCAGATCTTTTCCATCGGATTGCCCTTTGTCGCCGCAACCAGCGGCACCGAAGCCGAAAGACCGCCATGCCAGGTCAGAAAGCCCATGTACGCCGAAGCGATCAGCAAGCGGTAATCGGAACCGGGGATGCGTCGCGCCACTTCACGTGCGAACATCGCGCCGACGACCAAACCGAAGCCCCAGTTAATAATGCAGGCGACCGAAGACATGAAGACCACCAGCATGACGCCCTGTTTCGGCGTCGAGGCGATCGAGGCAAGCGAGGTCATCCCCTTGCGCACCGGACCGGAACTGGCCAGCGCGTGACCGGTGACCAGCACCAACGCCATCTGCATCGAAAAGCCGAGCAGGTTCCAAAATCCGTCGCCCCACATCTTGACCATCGCCAGAGAATCATTCGGCGTCAGCCAGATGCCGAGCAAAAACGTGATCATCGTCAACAAAACCGCAAAGACAAGCGGATCCGGTAAAAAACGGTTTACAACGCTCGTGAAAAAGCGCGAAACTACATGGATCATGCCGCCCCCTCCTTATCCGTCGCCATTTCTTTCAGATAAGGACTGACGCTAAATGAAGCAGCCGTGCATCCGGCAATGTCGTCAACCGATACGCCCGACGCATGTTCTTCAAGCACCAGCCCGTTTGCGGTCACCTTGAACACCGCCATTTCGGTCACAATGAGATTCACGACGCCTTTGCCGGTCAAAGGCAGCGTGCATTCGGGCAGGATCTTGCTGCCGCCGTCTTTGGCGCAGTGTTCCATTGCGACAATGACGTTCTTTGCGCCGCTGACCAGATCCATCGCGCCGCCCATGCCGGGAACCATTTTGCCCGGCACCATCCAGTTGGCGAGATTGCCTGCGCAATCGACCTGCAAGCCGCCTAGCACCGTGACGTCGACGTGCCCGCCCCGGATCAGCGCAAAGGACATCGCGCTGTCGAACATCGCCGCGCCCGGCACGAGTCCGGCCGGCTGTCCGCCCGCGTTCACTATGTTCGGCTGCGCTTCGCCGCTTGCGGCGCACAAGCCGACAAAACCGTTTTCCGACTGCAGCATCACCCTGACGTCCTCCGGCAGATAATTGGTCACCATGGTCGGCAAACCGATCCCCAAATTCACGACATCGCCGTCTTTCATTTCAAGCGCCACGCGACTGGCGATTCTTTGTTTGGCATTCATATTAGCAGCCCTCCTTGCTGACGATTTGATCGACTACGATACCGGGCGTCATTACCGAGTCGGGTTCGACGAACTTACCCGGCGGCAGCAGGTCGCAAACTTCGGCGATAACATGGTCCGCCGCCATCGCCATCATCGGATTAAAGTTGCGCGCCGCCTTGTCATAGACAAGATTGCCGCTGCGATCGGCTACCTGCGCCTGAATTAGCGCCACATCGGCACGAAGCGGCACTTCGAGCAAGTACTCACGCCCGTTCACGCGCAGCACCTCTTTGCCCTCCGCAACCACGGTCCCTACGCCGGTCGGCGTCAACACGCCGCCGAGTCCCGCACCGCCGCAACGAATCCGTTCCGCGAGCGTCCCCTGCGGCACCAGTTCAACCTCCAGCTCGTTAGCCATGAACTGTTTGCCGGTCTCCGGATTGGTTCCAATATGCGAGGCGATCACTTTCTTCACCTGTCGGTTCACGATCAGCTGGCCGATGCCCTGGTCGGCAAAAGCCGTGTCATTGGCAATCAGCGTGATGTCCTTGATCTTTTTCTCGATCAGTATCTGCACCAGTTTTTCCGGACTGCCGGTTCCCAGAAAACCGCCTACCATAACGACCATGCCATCCTTTAAATGCTGCGCCGCCGTTTCGAGTCCCACTGCCTTGTCAATCATAGTTGCCCTCCTTAAAGCCTATTCTCTGTTTCTCCTACCAGTAACGCAAAGACGATGCCAACTGCGGCGCAAACAATAAAAAAAGAGTACAGCCCTTACTTTCTAAGGGTTGTACTCTTTTTGCCGTTTCTCTTTGCCGTCACAAAACGGCGCTGTCGCTGCGCAAAATTTTGCGCATGCGCGTCTTTATTCACAGTGTTCTAAGCCATATTCCTGAATCTTATAGAGGAGCGAACGCCGACTGATGCCGAGTTCTCGCGCCGTCTGCACCTTGTTGCCGCCGTTATGCAGCAGTGCTTCACGGATGAAGCCGCTTTCCGCCTCCTTCACGCGCTCTTTCAGACTCTGCCCCGCCCCTCGATAACCAGGCTGCGGATGCGTCTCCGCCTGGCTGCCCAGTCCCGGCGGCAAATCTTCCGGAAAAATGATCTGTCCCGTACTCATGATGACCGCCCGCTCTACGACATTCGCCAGTTCGCGCACGTTGCCCGGCCAGTCGTGCCGCTCCAGAAGACGCATGGCCGCGCGGTCGAAACCGAGCATGTCGCGTCCGTTGTCATGGGAAAACTTCTGCAAAAAATGATTGGCCAACAGCGCCACGTCTTCCGGCCGTTCACGCAGCGGCAGAAGTTCGAGCGTCACCACATTCAAGCGGTAAAAGAGATCCTGGCGGAACGTGCCTTCCTCCACCAGCTTGGGCAGCGAACGGTTCGTCGCGCCGATCACCCGGACATCGGTCTTCAACGTCTGACTGCCGCCAAGGCGTTGGAACTCTTTTTCCTGCAGCACCCGAAGCAGCTTCACCTGCAGGCTGGACGGCATTTCGCCGATCTCATCGAGCAGCAGCGTGCCGCCCGCGGCCTGCTCGAAGCGCCCGATGCGCCGTCCGGCCGCGCCGGTAAACGCACCTCTTTCATGCCCGAACAGTTCGCTTTCCAAAAGCCCTTCCGGCAGTGCGCCGCAGTTCACCTTGATAAACGGTCCCTGCCGCCGGAGACTGTTATAGTGAATCGTGTTGGCGATCAGCTCCTTGCCGGTGCCGCTCTCGCCGGTCACCAACACATTGGCGTTGCTTTGCGCCACCTTGGCCACCGTCCGGCAAAGTTCTTTCATGCGCGGACTGTTGGTCAGGAAATGATCCAGCCGGTAGAGCGCGTTCAATTCGCGGTGCAGCAAACTGATTTCCTCGGTCATCTGGCTCATTTCCTTCGCCCGGCTGGCCAAAAGCTTTACCTCATCCAAATTAAACGGCTTGATGATATAGTCGAACGCGCCCTGCTTCAGCGCGGTCACCGCGGTATCGACCGCGGCAAACGCGGTCATCAAAATCACTTTGGCCGTCGGCTGGCAGCGCCTGATCTCGCCGAGCGCGGTCATGCCGTCCATCTCCGGCATCCGGATATCGAGCAGGACGAGATCGGGCCGCCAGAGCGTGAATTTTTCCAGTCCTTCCCGCCCGTCTTCCGCGGTCTCGACCTGATAGCCTTCGCGGCGCAAGACCGCACCGAGCAAGCGCCGTACGCTGTCTTCGTCATCTACGATCAAAATGCGGTATTGTTTCTCTACCATCTTTGCTTCCTCCTTGCGTAAGCGGCAGGTACACCAACACCGTGGTTCCGTGACCCCAGACGCTTTCCAGTTCCATTCTTCCCCCGTGACTGCTCAGTATCCGCTGTACCACCGCCAGACCAAGCCCGGTGCCGTTCTGTTTCGTGGTAAAAAACGGATCATAGACCTGCGCCAGATTTTCCGGCAAAATGCCGCTGCCATTGTCCGATACCTGAAGACAAAGCTGTTCCGCCTTGCGCCAGGTTCGAACGGCCACCGTACCGCCCGCCGCGGTCGCCTGCACGGCGTTCATCACCAGATTGAGTAGTAGCTGACGCAGCTGTTCTTCATCGCCTTCCACTTCCGGCAAGCCTTCCGCCAGATGCCGTACGAACACGACCTTGCCGCGCCGCGCCTTATTATCAACAAGCAGCAGCGTGGCCGCCACGACCGCGTTAAAGTCCAAAAGACGGCGACGCAGCGGACACGGTTTCGAGAAATAAAGCATCTCTTCAATCACCGCGTTGATCCGATCCACTTCCTTGCTGATGATCGGCATATATTCCTGGCGCTCTTCCTCGCTGTCGGTCTCGCTCAGATATTGCACAAAACCTTTGATCGCAGTCAGCGGATTGCGGATCTCATGCGCGACGCCGGCCATTAACTCGCCGAGCGTCGCCAATTTTTCCGCGCGCTGTACCTGTTCCTGCAGCCGGTGCTGCTCCGTCAGATCCTTAAAGACCACCACCGCGCCGATGATCTCCTCCCGGCTGTTCTTGAGCCGCGTCGTGCTGGCGCTGATATGACTGGTGCCGTGCTTCACCGGATACTCCATCGCCATGCCGATATGGTTGGCGCCGCTCTCCAGCGTATCGAGCAGCCAGCTGTGGAACTCCGGATGGCTCTGGAACATATCCTTATAAAAACGGCCGACCACTTCTTCCGGCGCAAAGCCTGTCAGCTCCTGCGCGGCCCGGTTCATCATCGTGATGTTCCCCTGATTGTTCACCGTGATGATGCCATCGGCAATACTGAACATGATGTTCTCCGTCAGACCGCGCGAATTAAGCAGCGACTGCGCCATCCCATTGATCGCCAGGGAAATCTCTCCCATCTCGCCTTCGAGCGGCGCGATCGTTTTGCGCAGGTCGAACTGCATTTCTTCGAGCCCACCCTTGATCGTCGTCACCTCATTGACCAGGCGATGCGTCAGACCGAGCGAAAGCGAGAGCGCCACCAAAATGCCGCAGGCCACCGCGCCGAAAATACCGCGTTCGATTACCGCCAGTTGCGCTTCTACGTTATCGGTCAGTTCGTTGGCCCAGATATAGCCGATCACCTTTCCGTCGCGACTGATCGGCAGCATCGCATTCATGATCCTGCCGCGCACCTGCGAGCCCGACTCCACCGCCTGCTGCCCGCTTTGCATCACGCGCCGCCCCGGATGGTTTGCTTCGATCGAACGTCCGACCGTCGCTGCGTACTCTTCACTCGGGCCGTACGTGATGATCGCATCCAGTTCGCGGCTGTAATAGCCGACGCCGACGCCCGGCGACGCGGCCGCAATCCGGTCGGTATAGACCGACAACCGCTGATTGAGCTGCCGTATTTTTTCTTCCCGGCTGAGCGTCTGCTCCGTCTCCGCCAATACCTCCTCAAAATCATGCCCCAGCGCCGTGTCCAAAAGGCGGGTCAAGCCGAACAGCTTCTCCTGTTTTTCCGCCAGCAGTGCGTCCGCTGTCTTGACCTTTAGCATATAACCAGTCAGCATGATCGGTACGGTGACGATGATCAACGTGACAATCAACAAACGAAAACGCAGCGTGTGCAGCCATGGCATCCTCATTTTCTCTTCCTCCCCCGGGCAAATAAGACTCTTGCTTATCTATTATACCCGAAAACGAAAAACAGGATGTGCCTCTTCCGCTCGCACACCCTGTTTTTCTTGCTACGTCAGGTCCGGTAAAATAATTTCATACAAAAGATGATCCCGCCACTGCCCGGCAATGCACAAATGATCGCGCGACAGGCCGAAGCGGCTAAAGCCGTTCTTCTCCAAAACCCGCTGCGACGCCTTGTTTTCCGGCAGCACACTGGCCCAAACCCGGTGCAATCCGAGCTTATCGCGTGCATAACGCAGCGTCTCGCTCACCATCCAGCTGCAACAGCCGCGTCCCTCTGATGCCCGATCCACCCAATAGCCCATCGCGGCCGACTGAGACGCGCCGCGCTGGATGACGCTCAGTTTGATTTGTCCGCTTAAACGACCCGCTTCAAACAGACCAAAAGCAATTTCGCTTGTATTCTCGCCGTTTTTCTCCAGCCAGAGCCGATGAAATTCCGCCGTATAATATTCCTCCGGCCTCAACGGCTCCACCGGACAAAAACGATCCTTGTTCTCACGCAGCAAGCACACCAACTCTTCCGCCCACTCCACTGTCATGACTCGCAGTTCCATGTACTATCTGTCCCCCATACCCTCTTATTGTTCCGTCTCTTCCATAGAAATAAGCACATCGCCGTTGAATTTCAGCTTTTTCGTACCGTAAATCCAGACGAAGCCGTTTTCTTGCCGCGCAGTCGGCTCGCCCCAACTCAGTTTGACCTGTTCCTTGAACATGCCGTTGACCACATGAGCGGCTTCGATATTCCGCCACATTTCCGGCGACCAGTTGAACGCCACTCTTGGATTTTCCATGAACAGATCATCTTCCCAGGCCGGCCGATTCGTCCACTCCATGAGCGGCATATTGGTCCAGCTGTAGTTCATCGGCAAGATCGCCTTTCTGCCGCTTACCGAAACGATCAGCCAGATAGGATCTTGCACCTGGATGCCCGGATACACATCGACCACTACAACCGGAAAACCGATGCCGACAGAAACGGCTGCCGGATTTTTATTTCCGGCCGACGGCGCACCGGACAGTTCGCGCAGCTTCGAATACACCGTCTTACCCATAAACTGCTTGCGCGCATTCTCCACGTCCGACGTTCGTACCAAATGATTGACCTGTCCGCGCATACTGCGCGCCACCAATTTTTCGCCGCTGCCTTCCACAGTCATGTACACCATGTATTCCTTCAAATCATAACCGGCCGTAAACGGCACCACTTCCGTAATCAGAACCTTTTTCCCGGCATGGCTGGCATACGGTATGCGAACCGAAACGTCGCCCTCAAAACCTCTTACGGCATTTTCCACCTTAAAAATCCCGTAGCCGTCAACCTGTTTATCGTCCGGCAACGACATGAACGTGAACGAGTGCCCTTTCCAGTCCTCAATCTTCAAATTGTCCACAGCTCCCGCAGACACTCCCCCGACAAGCCAAAACCCTACCGCCAGCACCAGGAACAACATTGCTTTTCGCATTGGCAACCACTCCTTTTCCAACTGACTTTTTGCGGCGACGTTCTTCGCCGCTTGAGGCCTCTTTTCTGCTTCTCTCTGCCCTACGCTTTCTCCTGCCTTCTCTTTCCAACACGTTCGCCTTTCTTTACGCCCTCGCGCTTTTCTCCGCGGAAACAGGCATGCCACGCAGGATTTGCAGTAAAAAGCCAGAATGAAATTCTTATATGGAATTAAATCTCGAGGAGGCTACAACATGTTGCAAAAGATCATCCCGTTGCTGTGTCTGCTGTTTGTTCTGACGGTATTGCCTGCAGCCGCAGCCGTGCCGCCGCCCCTGCCAAACGATGTCAACATCATCGCGCCGGGTCCGGAGGTTCCGGAAAAACTGGCGGCTCTCTCCGGTAAATGGGCCGGACAATTCAGCTGGACGGGGATAAACGGCGGCGCCAGCGGCAGCCGGGAACTTGTCCTGGTCGTAGAAAAAATTGAAGGTGACCAGGTCAGCGTCATTTTCTCTTACGGCTCTGATCCGAGAGCAAAAGAAAAGTGGACCCGCACAGTCGGCACCTTCTCTCTTGGCAAGCTGAAGGTTCCACTGAAACCGCCGTTTTCTCGCGCAGATATAACGGAAGAATTCACGCTGAAACCGGACAACACGCTCGCCTTCTGGGGCCCACCCAGTTCGCCTTACGGCTCCGACTTCAACGGCATTTTAAAAAAGCAGCCTTAAACTATGAAAAAGAGTGGTCATCTGACTGAGATGACCACTCTTTTTCAATCTGTTATTGATGCGTAATGCTGCGGTATGTTCAGTCTTGATATTTCCAATAATTCAAGAGTTCGAGAGTTCTAGTGGCTTGAAACAAATCAGAAACACACATCTACTGGGTGTTTCTGATTATTGGTTACTGTTAAAGTTAAAGCAGAGATCATCGCCCTTATTCTCTATAGGCTTTAACATATACAACGGCTAATTTAGCACTATCCATAATTGCTACTGCGTTTAATTCTTTTTCTTCAATATTAGAAGTCGGCAAATTTACACCTGCAACATTTAATACCGGCAAAATGTAATCGGCTTTTACGGCAAAATTTACATTTTGCGGCACAGTCCCCATTTTCCTTAAATAATAAACACTATTTAATCCTGCACTTGTAATTCCTATGACCCTCCCATCAGATAAGAGTAATGGGCCGCCACTGTTTCCTGGCTGAATTGGAATACTGATCTGAAACACTGTGGGATCATCTTTTAAGCCAGTCAAACAACTTACTAGTCCATCCGTAATTTTATGCCTGGTTCCTAAATCATTTGATAATGGAAATCCAATGGTATAAACCTTTTCGCCTTCTTTAATTTTATTGGTATATCCTAACGCCAAGGGTACGACTTTGCTTTCAAGACCTTCTACCGATAAAACGGCAACATCATTTGCCGCATCTTTTCCCACTACTTTTGCCGTCAATGTATACTCATTCTGAAAGGTAATCTCGATTTTTTTCGCATCAGCTATTACATGATAATTCGTCACTATCGTAGTTGGCGTAACAAAAAATCCGGTTCCCGTTGAGTTTCCGCCAATACTTCCGCCTCCTGTTGTGTTAAAGTTATCAATTCGGATAAAGTGAACCGTTCCAAGATATGGCACATTGGCTTGCATTATGTTTGCCTGACTTGTCACAAAATTAACTGCTTCGAGGTTCTGACTTCCCCACCCGACCATGGATTGAACTACATAGGCCCCCGTATATACTCCTGTAACTGCAGTCTTATTTATTACAATCTTCGCTTCACCATTTTTACCAAAACTATTTCCATTGACCAAAACTCCTGTATAATTCCAGTCTTTATAAAACTCTTTCGAAGGATTTTTAATAATTGCAACTTCGCCATAAAGTCCATTAACGGTAAAAGACCATATCCCTTCAACCGAATCCAGATTTTGATTCTTCAAATACTTAGTAACGATTTCATCTTTTGTCGTTTCTGGAACAACTCTCTTTAACGCAAAACAAGGTGTTGAACTTGCAATTAGAACAATCATCAAACACAGTATGATCCGCTTAAGCATTCAATATCCCCCTCTACTAATTTGAACACAGCCATATTTTTCGCCTCTTTTGAAACCCATTCCCTAATTAGTCAAAAAAATCCTGCTTAAACTCTTTATAAGTTACATAATTATTAAATACATGTTTTTTAACTTCGCTGGCATTTTTTAAGCAATTGAAAAATGCAGGCGAGCCGTAAGGCTTACCTGCATTTTTTCAATTGCTCTGTTATTGACGCGTGATGATGCGCACGACGCGTTCGTATACGAAGTAATCCCACATCCATTTCATGAAGACAACCATTTTGTTTCTGAAGTCGATCAGACGCAGGATGTGAACCAGCGACCAAAAGGCCCAGGCCCAGAAGCCTTTGATTTTGATCGAACCGACGTGGACGACCGCGGCGTTGCGGCCGATCGTGGCCATGTTGCCGACGTCTTTGTATGCAAACGGTTTTTGTTCCGTGATCGCTTTGCCTTTTAACAGACCCTTGATCGATTTGGCGACATGCGCAGCCTGTTGGATCGCGACCGGCGCAATCATCGGCAGCGGACGGCCGTCCTGGACGAAATGCGCGGCATCGCCGATGACGAAGACTTCCGGCTTGCCGGTCGCCTGTAAAAATTCGTTGACCACGGCGCGACGCATGCTGGCCTGTTCGAGGCCGAGCTTGTCCAAGAGCGGTACGGAACGCACACCGGCGGCCCAGATCAGCGTATGCGTCGGGATGACTTCGCCGCCTTTGAGCGTCATGCGCTGGCCATCGTAGTCGGTAACCTGGACGCAAAGACGGATCTCGACCCGTTTGCGAATCAGCGTTTCGAGCGTGGCTTCCTGCAGTTCCTGCGGCATCGACGCCAGCAGTTTATCGGATGCTTCCACAAGCGCGATACGCGCTTCTTTGAAGTTCAGGTTGTGGTATTCATGATCCAGCACGTGATAGATAAGTTCGGAGAGCGCACCGGCGGACTCGACGCCGGTCGGGCCGCCGCCGACCACGACGAAGGTCAGCATCGCGCGCCGCTTGTCGATATCCGGCTCGTGACTGGCCAATTCAAACATTTTCAGGACATGGTTGCGGATGCTGACCGCTTCATCAAGGTTTTTCATGCCGAAACCATAGGTCTCGACGCCTTCCATGCCGAAATAGTTGGTCGCGCCGCCTACCGCAACGACCAGATGGTCGTAACAGATGCGTCCGGTATTGGTCAGGACGCATTTGCTGTCATGGTCGAGCCCCGTTACTTCGGCCATGCGGAAGTTTACGTTCTTTTGCTCTTTGAAGATCGCGCGCACCGGATAGGCAATGTCGTCGACCGATAACCCCGCGGTCGCGACCTGGTACAGCAACGGCTGAAACAAATGGTAATTGTGCCTATCAATCAATGTAATGTCCACGTCGGCTTTGGCCAGGCCACGCGCAACGCGTACACCGCCAAATCCGGCCCCGACAATCACGACATGAGGCCTGTTTTTTTTCTCTTGTTCTCCCATAAAAAAACCCTCCACCCTTCTACTCAATAGCCTGACGAACGACTATGTTCTTTTTTTCACAGTAACCATCCAAAAAAAGATGGCGCCGCACTGCGGAACTGCCAGTCGTGCAAAGCAATACACTTCAACTCTTCCCTACACTTAAAGAGTTGAAAATAAATGATTCGCCACTTCTTTTATTTTTCCTGCTTACAAAAAACTTTTTTTGCGCCTGAAATAAAAAGAGCACATCGGCCCGGCGCTCGTTCGCCAGGAGATGTGCTCTTTTACGTGCTGCGCTCTTCTTCAAAAAGGCCAGCTTTTTTTCACCGTCAATTTTTCTTTCGCATATTGCAGCGCGGCATTATACGACTTTTCTTCCGCCGTTTCCGGAATCACGTCCTTAAAACCTTTGACTGCATACGAATTGCGTTCAGTCGCCAGGACATTTCCGTCCGCGTCAAAGTCCATCGACGTCATCAGTTGCGCCTGCCGTTCGCTCGTTCTGAAATAGTAGCGGCTCAAATTATAACCGCCGGTATCACGGTCCACTGTCTTGACCCACGCATCCACGAGTTTTTCCTCGCGGTAAGGATCTTGGACGTAGCGGATCGTCTGCGTATCGAGCGTCACATTAACCCGGTCTGTAGCAGCAATCACTTGAAAGCGTTCCGGCGCCGGTATCTGTCCGGCCGTGTTGGCTGTCTGGGCTCCGGCGGTCGCCTCCGCCGCCAGTGCCGTGCCCGTTACGGCGCATAAGACGAGCAGACATATCATCCACAGATATTTTTTCACAAAATTTTGCCCCCTTTGCTGCGTGTACCGTGAATTTAACGAATTACCCTACTATCTTTCTCCACCCGTCACTCAATTTCCTACTGCAAATAATTTATTAACTTTTTATTATCTCTTTTTGCCTCGATTGCAAAAAGCCCGGCCAGAAGGCCGGGCGAGACTGACGACAAAACGAAAGCAAGCGGGATGTTTTTTACACGAAGATGCGAAGAAAGGAATGCAGGAAGAGTTTTTAAATTTTTCTTCCTTTCTTCCCGACGGGCCGATACGATCGGCCCACTTCGCTTCTTCGTGTTAGCGCATTCTATTTTTTTCAATTGTCGAGAGTTTGAGTCCGGTTAGTAGGCCGAAAGCATTACAATTTCCCCATCCGTCCGAGGATCACGCGCGCGACGTGGACGCCGCTCGCGCTGGCCTGCGACAAGCCGCGCGTCACGCCCGCACCGTCGCCGATGCCGTACATATCGGGGATTTCAGTTTCCAGTTCACGCGTCAGTTTTAGACGCGAGCTGTAGAATTTCACTTCGACGCCGTACAACAAGGTGTCGTCATTGGCCATCCCCGGCGCAACCTTGTTCAGCGCATAAATCATTTCGATCAAGTTGTCCAAATGACGTTTCGGCAGTACCAGGCTGAGATCGCCCGGCGTCGCCGCGAGCGTCGGACGGGTGAAGCTTTGCGAGAGGCGGTGTTCGTTCGTGCGTCGTCCTTTAATCAGGTCGCCAAAACGCTGCACCAGCACGCCGCCGCCCAGCATGTTGGAAAACGAAGCGATTCGCTTGCCGTATTGATGCGGTTCGTTGAACGGTTCGGTGAAGCGGTTGCTGACCAACAGCGCAAAGTTGGTGTTTTTGCTGTGCAGCGCTTCGTCACGGTAGCTATGCCCGTTTACGGTGATGATGCCGTCGGTATTTTCTGCGACGACGTAGCCTTTCGGATTCATGCAGAACGTGCGCACGAGATCGCCGTACTGCTTCGTGCGGTAGACCAGTTTCGCCTCATATACCTCATCGGTGATATGCTCGAATACTTCCGCCGGGATCTCGACCCGGACGCCGACGTCAACCTGGTTGTTGAATACCGACAGCCCGTGCTTGCGGCACTCGGCGGAAAACCACTCCGCACCCGCCCGACCCGGTGCGGCGATCAAATGGCGGCAATCGACGCTGCTGCCGTCTTTCAGCTGCAGTTGAAAACCGTCTTCCACGCGCGAAAACGTATCCACGGCCACATCGAAGAGCATCGTCATGCGGACTTTCAGGAATTCGAAGAGGCATTTTAAAATGTGCAGATTGTTTTCCGTGCCCAGATGGCGTACCTTGGCCTGCAAGAGGTGCAGGTCGTAGTTGAGCGCCTTGTTGCGCAGCGTGCTGTTTTTCGTGGTGAAGAATTCTTTTGGTGCGCCGTATTCCAGGTTGATGGAATCGACATAGTCAATCAGTTCTTCCACTTCTTTATTAGAAATGAATTCGTTCAGCCAGCCGCCGAATTCAGTCGTGAAGTTGTATTTTCCGTCGGAGAAAGCGCCGGCGCCGCCAAAGCCGCGCATGATATCACAGGGAACACATTTGATGCAATGCGTTACTTTTTTTTCGCCGATCGGACAGCTGCGGCGATAAATGTCATGCCCGGACTCGACCATGATCACTTTTAAATCCGGCGCCTTGACCAGCAGTTCGTACGCGGCGAATACCGCGGCCGGGCCCGCTCCGATAATGGCAACATCATAGCTTTTTTTCATGCGTCACACCTCTTTATTTTTTCAGCCTCATTCGTCCGCCGCCTGCGCGGCAGTAAATTGGCAGGCTAAAAGACTGTCCCTCACTTCGTGCGACAGTCTCTAGGCCAAATGATATTATATAGCAATGACAAAATTTTGCAACATTTTTTTACATATTTTATTTTTCAAAAACAAGGTTGACAACGTTACACCATTATTGGTATAATCCATCCATAACTTCATTAATTGAAGGCAATGACGCCTCCGCACTTTGCGGAGGCGCTGTCTGTTTATTTAGGACAATGACGTCCTTTCACTGCTTAGCGTGAAAGGATTTTTTTCTTTTTCAGCCGCGGGAAAAAGAATTAGATGGCAGACCGTACATATTCCACTATGAAAGGATGGTTTTATCTTATGAAGAAACTTACCGTTTTAACGCTCCTCTTCCTGGTTCTTTTCTCTTTCGCCTCCGTCGCAGGCGCCGAAGAAGTCGTATCCGACGCGGCCGATGCCGCTGCACCGGTTGTCGCAGCCAAAATTGACAGCGGCGACACCGCTTTCGTTTTATTCAGCGCTGCACTAGTCATGCTGATGACGCCCGCTTTGGCTCTCTTTTATGGCGGCATGGTCCGCACCAAAAACGTTCTCAGCACTCTGATGCAAAGTTTTTTTAGCCTGGGTCTTATTTCCGTACAATGGGTATTAATCGGCTACAGTCTTTCCTTCGGGCCTGACGTCAATCACTTAATCGGCAACCTCAGCTGGTTCGGTCTGGCCGGCGTCGGACAGGACGCCAATCCTGATTACGCGGCCACGATCCCGCATCTGGCCTTTATGATTTTCCAAGCGATGTTTGCCGTAATCACACCCGCATTGATCAGCGGTTCTTTGGCCGAACGGATGCGCTTTCCGGCCTTTGCGGTTTTCGTCCTGCTTTGGTCAACCTTGGTTTACGACCCTGTAGCACATTGGGTCTGGGGTACCGGCGGCTGGCTGCGCGACATGGGCATCCTTGATTTTGCCGGCGGCACCGTTGTCCACATTTTATCCGGCGTTTCCGGTTTAGTGGTCGCACTCTATCTCGGCAAACGCAAAGGCTACGGCAGCGAAGTCATGTTGCCGCATCACTTGCCGATGACGGTTCTCGGCGCATCGCTGCTCTGGTTCGGCTGGTTCGGCTTTAACGCCGGCAGCGCGCTCGGCGCTAACGGTCTGGCTGCCAACGCCTTCATCGTCACGCACATTGCAGCCGCAGCCGCTACCGTTTCCTGGGTCGTCAGCGAATGGCTGCAACATGGCAAACCGACTATCCTCGGCGCAGCCAGCGGCTGTGTGGCCGGTCTTGTCGCGATCACTCCGGCAGCCGGTTATGTGAGTCCTTTATCCGCAATTGCTCTGGGCGCATTGGGCGGCATCATCTGCTACGCATTCGTCAGCATCATCAAACAACGTTTCGGTTATGACGATTCCTTAGATGCATTCGGCGTTCACGGCATCGGCGGAACCTGGGGCGCTATCGCCACCGGCATCTTCGCCTCGAAGGACATCAACGCGGCCGGAGCAGACGGTCTGCTCTTCGGCAATCCCGATCAACTTCTTACGCAACTGATCGGCGTCGGCGTCAGCTGGGCTTTTGCCGCAGTTGCAACTTTGGTCATCTTAAAAGCAATCAGCCTGGTCATGCAATTGCGCGTCGATCCGTCTGACGAAGCCGAAGGTCTTGACATCGTCGAACACGGTGAACGCGGTTATGCCTATCAGGATCTCAGCAT
The DNA here is from genome assembly GCF_030542965.1 of Azotosporobacter soli. Classification (NCBI taxonomy): domain Bacteria; kingdom Bacillati; phylum Bacillota; class Negativicutes; order Selenomonadales; family Sporomusaceae; genus Azotosporobacter; species Azotosporobacter soli. The sequence goes on along the minus strand of NZ_JAUAOA010000020.1, from coordinate 48,339 downwards.
CGGTTCGCAAATCGCTTTGCCGTTTTCCTCGCTTGAATCTTCACCTGCCGTCGCCACCGCCGACTTAAAGCTCGGCTACAAATAGAGGAGGGACTTTGCCATGCAAAAAATGACCAAGATCGATATCATCACTCGTCCCGGTAAGCTTGAGGAATTGAAAGAAGAACTGAACACGATCGGCGTAACTGGCATGACGGTCAGCCAGATCTTCGGCTGCGGTTTGCAAAAAGGTCACACCGAAGTCTATCGCGGCAAGGAGTACAACATCAACCTCCTGCCCGGCGTCAAGATTGAAATCGTCGTCTGCGAGGTACCGGTGGAAAAAGTCGTAAGCACGGTAAAGCGCGTCTGCCGCACCGGCAAGGTCGGCGACGGCAAGATCTTCGTCTACCCGATTGAAAACGCGGTCCGCATCCGCACCGGCGAAGAAGGCGACATCGCCATCCTCGACCCGACCGATCTGAAAAAATAACCACAGACAAGATCAGAGGCTGTCTCCGCTGCGCTTCTTTCAAGCGATGGAGACAGCCTCTTTCCCGTTCTCTTTCATAAGACTCCCTTCTCAACAAGGCGTTTCGTGTAACTTTGGTCATGTTCGCGAACATGTTCGACCTGCTGTTGATTGAGCTGTTGTACCAGCGTCAATGCGCTCTTCACACTGCGCCTCTTCTTCAAGCGCTCTTCCAGTTCATTCAGCCTGTGTAAAAAAAACTGATGCTGTTCACAGTGATCGGAAAAATCCGCGTAATCGTTAGCCTTTAGATAGCCTTCCTCCGTTTGAAAATGTTCCTGCATATGCGTGCGCAGCTCCGTAAGGAGCAGCACGGTCTCTTCTTTGCCGCCGCCCAATTTCAGGCTGTCATGCAAGCGGTTGATGCCTTCGACGATTTTTCGGTGCTGCCGGTCCAATTCTTTTATCCGGACGCTGTACGATTCATCCCAGCACAATAAAGCCATGGCCGCCACTCCTCCATTCGCCTTCTCGCCTTTCATTTTACAAATATTGGTTATTCAAGTATAAGCGCCCTACCATAAACTGTCAATCGCTTCGGCGCAAATTATCGGCTCCGTCTTGTCCGCTTTTCCCTTTCCTTGCGCTTTAATACGCATTCCAATTCATAAAAATTCTTTTAATTTCCTGCCTTGACGCCTCTAGGGGAAATGGTTATAATAAGCAGGCAATAAACGAAAGGGGACAGGTGACAGACTCATGAGTAAGGACTTGTTAAGTAAAATACTGGCCAAGCTCGATGAAATGGAAGAGCGCATGGCTGAGCTGGAGGAAACCACCGCAGAGGAAATGCAACGGCTGCACACCACGATGGAAGTGTTGAGCATCGAACAGCGCCACGATACGGCCACTGCCTTGCACCGTTTAGATATTAAAATGACTGCTCTGCTGGAAACCCAGAAGCTTAACGTCGAAGTGTTAAAGGCGACCTCATCGAACAGTATTCATCATTAAATCTCGCATACTATGTAAATTGCATTGTTATGACAGGAACAAAAAAAGGGTTACCCCTTTTTTTCGCCGGCTAGGTTACACAAAAAGTTTCCCTCCTGGCCATGAGCGATATATATTCCTTATTATATAGAGATGATGACTTAAAACCACTTTGCATAACTTCAAGCATCCTCCGGATGCCTGAAGTTATGCCTTTTATTTTTTCTTAGCCTTTAACCACGCTTGCCATCACGGCCGACAATTTATCCATCGTGATCGGTTTGACCAGATAGTTTTTCGCGCCTTTTTCAATCGCGTTGAAGACCATGTGTTTTTGCCCCAGTGCGCTGATGACCAAGATACGCGCTTCCGGAAAGCGCTCCATGATCGTTTCGATCGCTTTGACGCCATCCATGCCGGGCATATTCAGATCCATCGTCACAACATCCGGCTTCAGCTTTTCATATTCCGCAACGGCCTGCGCACCGCTTGAGACCTCACTGATGACCGTATGCCCCATCTGCCCGAGTATGCTCGACAGCGTCTTGCGCATGACCAATGCGTCATCGACAATCATTACCTTAGCCATTATTCCCCCACGCTCCCTTTATTTTCTTCATGCCAAATCGATTGGATTGCTTTCCAGCGAGACGAAATGAATCGTCAGCAATTTTTCTTCGCTGGAGATCCGGTACGACCAGATTTCCCGGTGCGGATAATTCAGCCAGCCGCCTCTCAGCTGCGTGATCGTCACCGGCGTATCAATCAAGATGCTTTTCAGGTTAGCCGGAAAGAGCGCCAGCGAATTGCCCAGGATCACATTGGCGCTTTCCGCGACCAGGCCTTCCCACGTTTCGTTTTCCGCCAAGCCAGCCAACACCTCTGGTTGCAAGCCGCCGGACAACGATTGCAGGAACAAGCGGTTCGCGCTGAGAATGAACGTGCCCTGTAAAACCCCTTTTACCGCAATGAATGCCGACATTTCCTCCAGCTGCAGACCGCCTTGCGTCAGACTAAAGTTTTCCGCATAAACCTGTTCCAGGCAGACATGTCCGCGCCAAAAGTCACGCGCCGCTTCTGCCAGCGGCCGCATCACCGCATCCCAGGAGATCTGCGGCGGCGCATCTTGCCGATCCAACGGCAGGAAAAACTGAAAGGTCGTGCCGCTGCCCCATTTTGTCATAACCTCGATGCGGCCACCCAGCTTGTCAACTTCTTTCTTGACCGCCGCCAGACCGATGCCGCGCCCCGACAGACTCGTAACGACCTGGCGCGTGCTAAAATCGTCGCGAAAGATCAGCTGCGTCAAAGCCTGTTCGTCGAGCGACGCCAACGCTGTCGCATCGTACATTCCCGTCTGCAGCGCGCGCTCTTTGATTCGTTCCAGATCAAGACCCCGGCCGTCATCACTGACAGCTACGAGCAAGAAACCGTCTCTTACTTTGATCCGGCACTGAATCGCACCCGCTTCTCCTTTGCCGCTTTTCGCGCGTTCGAGCGGCTCTTCCAGGCCATGTTCCAGCGCATTTTTGATCACATGCACCAGGGTATTGCTAAAAGCACGGTAATACTGCGGATTAACCAGGTTATCGCCGCCTTCAATCAGCATCGGGGCAACCGGTCTGCCGAGACGCTCCGCCATCGTAGCCACATATTCCGGATAGGAGGCCAGCAAATCGCGAAACGGTTTGTAACGCAGTTTGCGGATGAGCGGCAACAGCCACTGGCAATCAAACTTGCTCATATTCTGCAGGATCCGTTTCTCGATCGCCAAGAGTTCCTGCTTCGACACGCTAAGCAGTTCCGCCGCGGCAAAAAAACGTTCGCCGAGAAATCTCTTCAAGACCCGGATGTCATCCTCAAGCCAGGTCAACATCGTCTCACCGGAGAGCAGCGCCTGGTATTCGCGGTCGCCGGCGCCTCGCTCACGCAGATCGGCAAGCCGCTGTTCCAAATGATGCAATTCTTCCACGATACGCAGCAGATGAAATTGCGCGAACTTGCCTTTAAACGTATGGATGTAGTGCAGCAGTTCGGCCAAGCGTTTTTCCGTTAACGCTCCCGGGCCAAAAACGCTTTTCAGTTCGCGCCGGCAAAACTGGCGATATTCCTGGACGCATTCCGACAGATCATTATAGTTAAGTTTGGAGGCAATCACCATCTTGAGCACGTTGTGTTCCAATTGAAACTGTTGCTCCAACTGCCGTTTTTCCGTGACATCGGTAAGGATCAGCATCATCACCATCACCGGAGAGCCGTTTTCCAGGCGCAGTATGACCTTATACTTCAGCTCGAGCGTCATATTGCGCAGGACGATTTCCTCCGGCAGCAACGACAGGAAGACATCGCGCCGTTCCATATCTTCTTCGCGAAAAATCTGCCGGATCGCGCGCGCCAAGAAAGCCCGCTCCTCCTGCTCATGAGCGCTTTGCCCCGGATAAAGCAGTTGGCAGACATCCTGCTGCGCAATCGCGCCGGGAAAGAAGCGCAAACATTCCACGCTGTAAGCCGGATGCACCCGCAAGCTTTCGCCAAACATCAAGATGCCCTGCCCAGCGTTGTTTAAAAGATTCCCCAGCGCATTATTGCTCGCCTGCACCCGCTGAAACGATTCTTCGAGCATCGTCAGCATGCCATTGACGGCAACGGCCAGACGGGTCAATTCATCCTTGCCCTCTTCCGGCAGGCGCTTCCAGCAATCTTCCTGCCGCTTGATTTCCTCAACCTGACGCGTCAGCGTCAGCAAACGGCGCAGCACGGTTTGCTCGAGCAGCCAAAGGATCAGGGCGATCGCAACAACGGAGACAAGGAACATCCCGCCCAGAAAATATTGAAACGCCTGCTCGCCCTGACGTGATATCTTGCGCGGCAGCTGCAGCTTGAGCAAAAGCTCGCCGCGCTGCGCCAACGCAGCGATGGCAATCTGCCCCTGCAGCCGCTCCGGCTCTTCGCGCAGTAAAAACCTTTCCTCGCTCTCTGACGCCAGCGTCGCCGTCTCGTTCATTTCCAAGGAAACCGGCACTTGCAGCTGGCGAGAAAAATCCTCCAGCAACGCACCCTGCAGATAACGGCCGACCACCAGCAGCCCTGCCGCCTGCCCCTGACCGTCAGAATGCGTAATCGGATGATAGCCGATCAAAAGAGGCCCCTTGGGTAGTAAGACCACGCCCGATCCTCCGCTCTGCGGCAACGGTCCTCCATCCGCCAGACGCATTTTGCCAAGCAGTTCGTCTGGCAACGCTATTTCGCGGCGTTCTGCGGCGGCAAACGCCTTGCCGTAAACGAAACGTCCTTCGTTATCGAGCATCAGCCAGACATCGAGCCGATACGCTGCCGAGGTATCGCCGACGACGTCATTGATGTATTTTTCATTCGGCTCCATGACAAACGAATAGCTCTCATCCCATTTTCCATTGTCAAGCGCAACGCCAGCCAGATCCTCGAGACGCGTCTCCAGTATCCGCAACGCCCGTTCCATATCGGCGTGAGCATTCTCCCTTTCGAGCGCCTTAAAGCGCCCCAGGATCAATTCATGGGACAGCCCCGCCAGCAGTAAAAACAACCCGAGCATGATGCCGCCAAGAATGATGACTGTCTTGCGTCGCACCTTCATCCGCTTCACCGCCATAGTAAAAGTATCTTACCCGTTCCACATCCGGCCGCCGATCCCCTGCTCAATTTGGTATTTTTTTACAACCTCATTGTTCTCAGCCGCCTACTCCGGCACTTTGGCAAAGCGCGGCACGCGCACGCCATCGAGCACGACCATTTCCAGGAACATCGCCTTCGGCCGAACCCACAAACCGCCTTCGCCGTATAGCGCCTGATACACGACCAATTCTTCCTGCGTTTCGCTGTGCCTAGCGACGCCGAGCACGCGGTAATCCTTTCCTTTATAATGCCGATACAATCCTGTCTGCATATTTCCGCCCCCTGTGCGCGCTACAAGCGCAAAGATTTCTCTTGCGTCATCCCGCAGCATCAACCGGTTTCTCTCCTAGACTCGATTCGACACGCACTCGGATAGTTCCTCCACAGCTCGCTCTGCCACGCTGTCTCCCGCCCACGCTGCCCGCGACAGAAAAGACGCCCCGGCAGTTCAGCCAGGGCGTCTTCTTATTCCTCTTTATCGCGCATGCAGAACACTTTATTGTTCTTGTCGCGGTGAAAATTGATGCAGGCGCAGCACTTGCCGTGGCGTTCACATTCCTTTTTCGGGCAAGTGCAGTTTTCTTCGTTGCAGCGTTCCATTGTCCGAATCCTCCTTTGACAAAACTCTTGTTATTTCAGCGTTTCCAAATCCGAAACCTTGATCTGAATCGGCGCGGGTTCCGGCGCCGTCAATCGAATGCTGACGCTGTGGTTCGATTCGCTAGCGCCCCAGTCGGTTAGATAGTTCATTTCCTTCAGCGTCGTCCCGCCGCTTTGGAAAGCAAGCGCCAGTTTCAGCTTATAGCCTTTCGGCACATCAAAGAGCAGCGTCTCCCCGGCTGACTGACTGGAAATATAAACGGTCTTACCCAGGCCATAGACGCGAATGCTATCCATTGGCCGTCCCCAAAACGGGTATTTCCAAAAATAATCCGGATTCTCAATCGTCAGATGCACGCCGACTTGAACCATATCCGCTTCCGCAGCCTGTACTGGCGTGCTCGGCAGACAGAATCCCGCTAAAACCAATAAAAACAGTCCTATGCTTGCAACTTTTTGCAACAGCTTCATGCTCAGACTTCCCCTCCTTTGCCAATATCCATACGCGTTCAACTGCTATATCATTCTCGTTTCGAGTGACAATTCCTGCTTTTTCAGTGCCAACGCGCCTTTCCCCCTAATCGCGGCAAGTCAATTAGCTTCTCACGACTATTAAAAGCGTCAGTTTCACTTTCTTTTTTCCCCGTGAGGATAATTGCAGCCACGCGCTTTTGCATGCTATACTGATGTCAGTGTAATCCCCATTTACTTGACCGCCTGTTCCCTCCCGAGCAGGCGGTCGCTCCCATTTTAACGCCAACCTTTCGCTGCCAGCGAAAGGTTTTTTTCTGCTCTGCGTCGCTCTTTTCTTCGCTTCAACTTTCGCGCGGCAAAAAGCGACGAATCAGTTCCGCGCAAAGCCAGCACGACAGCAGCGCAGTCAGCGATACGCCGCTATATTTCAACCAGACCGACACCGTCCATTTCTGCACGACATAAGTCAACGCCAGAACGAAAAACTGATGGATATAGTAGATGCCGTACGAATTCTTCGCCAGATTGCGCCAGACCGGACCCGCTCCGTTGCCGTAAGTTCGGAATGCGGCCAGTAACGCAAACGTCATCGCCAGGCAAAAGAACGCATGGACGATTCCATGTCCGACTTTAAATAAAAGCGGTACCGGCGTTTCTAAGGTGAAAGCCAGACGGTACGCGACAAAAACCATTAATGACAGACCTGTCAGCGGCAGCCAGTTTCGCAAGGCCGGCTGATAGCCTTTCGCCGTAAACCAGCGCTTTTTCCACGCATAGACGCCAAGGCAGAAATAGGCGAAGCACAAGAAAACGCGACTGGGCTGGAAGGAAAACACATACAGTTTGTGAAACCAGGCATCGGCCGGCATAAAGAGATTGCCGACCAGAAAACCGCCTGCGGTCACGAAACCGAACAGGATAAAGGCGCGAGTCGTCGGATGCTGCGGCGACTTGCTGGGATAAAAACGTTTTGGCTTCAGATAAAAAGCGGCGGTCAGTGCCGCGTAGAACCAGGCCAGCGCGCCTAAAAACCAATAATGTGCCTGGTTATAATCCTGCGAAAGAAAAAACTTTTCGCTCCAGTAAGGAATATAAGGCGGCGGCGTCGGGGTACGGCTGAAATAGATCATATAAGTGATCAACGGCGCAAACAGCATCACGCCGCAAAGCCAGGGCAGTACGATGCGCAGCCCCTTGCTCCGCCAAAAAGCGCTGCCGCCTTTGCGCAGCAGCGCGGGCAACGCGAAATAGCCGGCGGTAAGGAAGAGGACCGGCATGATGAAGACGTCGGCAAGCATGACGAACAGATCGAAGAGCTTGCTGTTTTGCGTGTCAATGACATACCACCACTGCGGCGGTTTATGCATGAAACTGATCGCGACATGAAAGACGATGACCAGCAGGATGATCGCCGTACGTAAATTATCAAAAAAATATAAGCGTTCCCGCACCCGTTTCTTCGTTTCCCCTTTTGCTTCGCTAAGCGCTTGCTGCATCGAAACTCCTCCTTGCTGCTTTATTTGCTCAGACTAAAGAGCGGAATTATCTGCTAATTATAAATGATTCCTCTTTCGCGCCTTCAATCCCTGCCCCGAAGGCAAAAAAACGCAAACGCCGCAGCCGAAGCTGCAGCGCTTGCGTTTTTTTAAAAAATATTGCCGATCATGTAGTCCATGCTGACGCGATAAATCGCGCACAAACGTTTCAGATTTTCCAGCGTGACTTCACCGCCCTGTTCCCAGTTCGCGACCGCGCTGCGCTTGACGCCGACCATCTGCGCCAGCTGTTCCTGGCTATGGCCATGCCGTGCGCGCATTTCCTTCAGCCGATCGGCAAACGAGACCCGTTTGCCGCGCAGAAAGACGATGCTCTTGATCGCGCTTTCGATGATCAACATCGTCCGCTCGATGTCCGCGCTTTTCTCGCAGTAAAATTGAATGTCCCATTCCTTTAATGCTTCCATCGGCTCCAGCGTATTCGGCCCGCAGCCGGTCAAAAGCAAAATATACAGATTCTGATTGAATTCGCGAATCTTTTTGACGACCACTTCGCCGTTGCTGTCCGTCAGCAGATAATCGAGAATCAAGAGGTCGAACTCCTCCGTGCGCAAACGCTCGAGCGCCTCGCTCTCATCAGTAAGTCCCACAGTTTCATAATCCGCCAGATGCGCTGCCAAAACACGAACCAGCGCCTTGTCATCATCCAAAATCATGATCTTAAATTTTTTCTTCGCCATTTTCATCCTCGCTCCTCTGCCAGCGGCAATTCTAAGGTAAACTGCGTCCCGTTCTTCGAAGTGGCAAATGAAATGCTGCCATGAAAACGGCCGCGGATGATCGAATAGGTCGTATAAAGTCCAAGCCCGGTGCCGTGTTTCCCTTTGGTCGTAATCATCTCGCGAAACAGCTTGGCCGCGACTTCCGGACTGATGCCGCAGCCCTCGTCCTCGACCCGGATCACCAGCCGGCTCCATTTGATCGCCATCAGCACCTTGACGGCGCCGCCTTTTCCTTTATACGCATCACCGGCATTGTTGACCAGCACCGTCAATACCTGGATCAGGTCATTTTCATGGCTGCGCAGGCGCACCCGGTTCACTTCGGAATCCATCACTAAATCCAGACGGCATTTTTTTTGCTTCAGTTCATGCTGCAGCAAGATGCCGACCCGTCTGGCCACGTCCGGCAAATCGATCTCGTAGTCGTACTGCGCTTTGGAAGGATTGACCACATAACCGTTGACCGTGTTAATCACGTCGGAAATGTAGCGCAGGCTTTCGTAAATTTCGCCGATCCAGCTCTCGATTTCCTTGACCAGTCCCAGATTTCCGGGGAAGCAGGCCAGCTGGCCGACGAGCTTTCGGATCAGTGAGAGACCGCCGGAACTGCTCATCAGCGGCGTCTTCAGATTATGCGCGATCCCGGCCATCAGATGCCCCAGGCTGACCGCTTTTTCACGCTGGATCATCGCTTCCTGCGACTCTCTGAGCTTTTCAGCCTGCGCTTCGAGCCGCTGGTTCTTTTCCGCCAGTCTGGCGTTCGACTCTTCGAGATCTTTCACGACCGCGGTAAGCAGATTGTTGAGCATCGTCACGACCATATTCTTCTTGCCGTCCACGAAGTTATCGGCCGAAAAACCGCTGACGTATTCGGGCGGCGCCTCGCGCGGTCGGGTGCAGATCCCATGTTCCGACAGGCCCAGAATCGTCGTCGTGATATTCAAGAGGACGTTCTTCTTGCGCGGCGTCTGAAAATATTCGCCATAGGTGAAAAAACCCGCCATCGCGATGCCGCGAAACGCCTGCCACTCCTCGGCTACCCGCTGCTGCATGAACATATAGCGCGCGGTGCAGGAATAGATGAAGATCGCCTCCAGTCTTTTGTCGGCCCAATCGTCAAACATTTCATTCGAGCGGCGGATGATCTGCTCGGCGTTGCCGCAGGAAAAAGCCACTCTCGCCCCTTCCGGCACATTGCCGATGAAATACAGCGAGCCGTCGCGCTCTTCCGGCATGGCCAGCGGGCAACGCGCCACCATGTCATCAAGCAGCAAGAGCGGAAACTCGGTCGCGCTGCCCGGCAGGTAGCGCGCCACTTCCTGACCGAGATATTTTTCATAAACGGCCTGCGTCGGCTGGCCATCGAGCGTATAGACGCGATTTTTCTTCGCCTTGGTGACCGTCATCGTCTTGCCGATCGGCTGCCAGCCGAAATTCCGTTCCGTGATGACCTCAAGCGCCGCACCGCTCAGAGAGACGCCCGCCAGGCCGGTGTAGCTGAGCTGTTCATTGCAGCAGACAAAGGTATTGGTATAGAAGCCGTTGTTGCCGGCAAAACCGCCGGCCACGACGAAATGCACGCCGGCTTCTGCCACGCCTTCCAGCATCTCGCTGCCGTTGATCGTCAGCGAATTGCCAAAGAGCAGCAACACCTTGCTGTCATCGCTCACCAATTGCTCCGCCAGTGCTTTGCCCAGCGCGAACGAGTCGTCGCCTTCCATTAGCGCCGAGCGAAGCACCGTCTTTTCAAAGAGACTGAAAGAAAGGACGATGGAAGAGGACTCCGTGCGGCAGTCGATGATTTCCCCGGCCGTCGTCGCTGCAAGGATATGCGCGTTCGGCAGCAAGCCTCTCAGCTCTTTGATCAGCGACGCGATCAGCACGGCGTCATTGATGCCGCTGAAAATCTGCACCAGGCACTGTTCCCCGTTTTCCGCCATCTTGTTTTCCAGTACATACTCGCGCAGCGCATCCGTCGTTTGATAGAGCAAGTTCAAAGTTCTCATCGTTCCGTTCTCCTATTGTCAGCAGCACGGCTGCAATATCTCGGCACATTATATAGCTTTTTATCATTTTTTGTCAATCCATGCGAATCACCCGCAGGTATTTTCGTGAATTTTCACTCGATTCCTTCTTTCATTATAATGTCCGTCCGAATAATAGAGAAGCATTTCTTCCTTTTCATCCTCTCTTCACGTTTTCCTCTTGCGTCACGCCGAGCATCGCGCGACGATTCTCTTGACTCTCTGCGGCAGATAGGTTACAGTATCAACTAATAATCACCGTTTGCCCCTTTGTCCGTTTACACTTTCACGTCACAGGCTAACAGTTGAACAGGAGGTAATGCATCCGTGCCCATTAAGATTCCGAATCACCTTCCGGCGGCCGCTACGCTGGAAAAAGAGAACGTCTTTGTCATGGAAGAAGGCCGCGCCTATGCGCAGGACATCCGTCCGCTGCGCATCTTGCTGCTTAACCTGATGCCGACAAAGATCGCAACGGAAACCCAATTGCTCCGCCTGCTCAGCAATTCGCCGCTGCAGGTCGAAGTCGATTTTCTCTACACGGCGACCTATGCGCCGACCAACACGCCGCAGGAACATCTGGTCAAGTTTTATGAGACGTTCGCCGACGTCAGGCACCGCAAATACGACGGCATGATCATCACCGGAGCGCCGGTCGAGCAGATGCCGTTCGAGGACGTCGCCTACTGGGATGAACTTTGCCAGATCATGGCCTGGAGCAAAAAAAACGTCTATTCGACGCTCCATATCTGCTGGGGCGCACAGGCCGGGCTGCATTACCACTACGGCATCCCCAAACACGCTTTGCCGCAAAAGATGTTCGGCGTATTTGCGCACACTAAGAATTTCACCAAGCAGGACAAGCTGTTTCGCGGCTTTGACGATGTCTTTTACGTGCCGCATTCGCGTCACACCGAAGTCCGGCGCTGCGACATCGAAAAGATCCCGCAGCTCGACATCTTATCCGAATCGGAAACGTCCGGCGTATATGCGGTCGCCGATTTAAAGCAGCGTCGCTTCTTCATCACCGGCCACTCCGAATACGATCCGTTGACGCTGAAAGGCGAATACGACCGCGACGCGGCTCTCGGCCTGCCGATCGCCGTGCCGCAGAACTATTATCCGGGCGACGATCCCGGCCAGACGCCGATGGTCCTCTGGCGCAGCAGCGCCAATCTGATGTTCGCCAACTGGCTGAACTATTATGTCTATCAGGAAACACCCTATGACTTATCGGTCTGGGAAGGAAACGGCAGCGGTCCCTCCGGCTTGGACGGCGACGGCATTTAAAAGAAGGCAAAGACGCTCCTGCTTTAGGAGCGTCTTTTTTCTGTTTGTCCCGCCTTTTAGGTCTTTCGTCTTATTTTATGGCAGGACTTTTCACTTTTAACCCGAACTCTAAGTCAAGATTCTTTTAAAACGCGTCAACTCCTAAGGAGGGCGTCACTTTGTCATTCGAACGCTTATTGCGCAATCTTCTCTTCCTTTGCTTCGGCCTCTTCCTTTGCCTGCCGTCGGCAAAGGCCCAGCCGCCGCAAAGCGTGCAGACCTTTGAAATCTGGCAGGATTCGAGCGGCGCTGCCGACTGGTCACAGATCGCCGCTCAGCCGTTTGCGCCTTTAACGCAGGACACGCTTTCGCTCGGCATTTCCGATCGCGTATATTGGCTGCGCTTCCGTGTAAACGAACCCCTCAGCGAGACGCGGCAGATCCTCCAGCTCGCCAACGGCAACATCGACCGCATCGATGTCTATCTGCCCGCAAAGACACCCGGCCAATACCGTTATTTCGCGGTCGGCAACGACCGCCCCGCCGAAAACAGGGAGATTTTCTCTAACACCTGGGCCTTTTATCTCTATCCGAGCAGCGACTACGTCTATCTGCGTCTTTCCAGCACTTCGGCGTTGCGTCTTCCTGTCCTCGTCTGGCAAGAGGCCGCCTTTTGGCAAAAGATCAATCAAGATTACCTCGTCTTCGGCCTTTTTTACGGCATCTTGCTGACGGCCGGTCTCTTTTATCTTTTCATTTATCGCGCGCTGCACGATAAGGCGCATCTTTATTACTGCCTCTATGTCGCAGGCATGTTCCTCTACCAATTGCAGGTGCAGGGCCACGCCCGCCTCCTCTTTAACTATCCGTACCATGCAGGCAATTTTTTCTTTTGGCTCTTGCTCTCCGGCACCTTCATTGCCTCGCTCCTCTTTGCTGAAGCGTTCCTGCACCTGAACAACAGCCACCAACGCTGGAAAAACTGGCTGCGCTTTCTGATCGGCCTGGCTGTGCTGCAAGGCGCGTTCGGCATCGCCGCCTGGAACATCGCCGCGAACCAGCTCGCACATCTGCTTGGTCTTATCGGCCCGCTCAGCATGATCACGCTGGCTCTCTTCCGTCTGCGCCAGGGTTTTCGCGCCGCTCGTTTCTACTTGGCCGCCTGGCTCATCTTATTTTGCGGCATCCTGATTTGGATTCTTTCGGCTTATCTGCCTTTGCCCGCTTTTTCCTCAATCATCCTCGTGCCTGCGACCGCGGCCGAGATTCTTTTGCTCGCGCTCGCGCTGGCCGACCGGCTGCGCCTGCTCCAGGAAAAACAGCGTCTGCTGCAAGAACGCATGCGTCATTTCCAGCAGCTCAGCCTGACCGACGCATTGACCGGCTTACAGAACAAGCGCAGCTTCCAAAGCCATTTGCAAGAATGCATCTCCTTTGCGCACAAAAATGATGCGCCGCTTGCTCTTTTGATCCTCGACCTCGACAACTTCAAGCATTACAACGACACGTACGGTCACTGGGAGGGCGACCATGTTCTGGCAAGCTTGGGGCAAACCTTGACGTTTCTCTTACGCGACAGCGACAGTGCTTTTCGTTACGGCGGCGAGGAATTCATCGCGCTCTTGCCCGGCGCTACGCAGGAACAGGCGCTACAGATCGCCGAACGCATCCGTCGCCAATTTGCCGCACAGGCGTTTCGTCCGAATCCCGACGTTGTCGTCAACGTCACGTTAAGCATCGGTATCGCCGCTCTGCAGAAAAAGGAAAGCGCCGCCGAATTTTTCAAACGGACCGACGATGCGCTCTATCGGGCAAAGAATTCCGGACGCAACCGCAGCATTTGTGCCTGAGAAACCTACGCCTTTACAAGAAAAGCTCCCGCTTGGCAAAGCTGATTTTGCCAAAACAGGAGCTTTTTTCTTACAACGTCAATGTGCTCGGACCAAGCACCCATTCCTTGGCCAGCTTGGCTTTCCCCATCAGCGTGGTAAAGTTGAGCCGCGTATAGAAATGATAAAACGGGCTTTTCGTCTTGAGGATCGGGATGCGATCCAGCGCATACGGATTGTCGCCGACCTTGACGCGGCCGAAATCGATCGTGAACGCCGCCTTATAGCCCGCTTCCCGTACCAGTTCGCCGACCGTCTCATTATATGCGCCGGTCGGATAGGCGAAGTAATCGATCGGAACATCAAGTTTCCACTGCATGCCTTCTTTTGACTTCGTCAATTGGAAGCGAATCTCATCTTGCGACAAATCGTTGAGCGGCACGTGGTTCAGCGTGTGCGAGCCGAAGACAAAACCGGCTTTGCGCATTTCTTCCACCTGCTGCCAGTTCAGATACCAATCGTTCGTCCCGACCGTATCGGTCACGAGAAAGATCGTCGCCGTCAGGCCATATTTCTTTAAAATCGGGTATGCATTATCGTAATTGTTGCGGTAACCATCGTCAAAAGTGATCAGGATTGGCTTTGACGGCAATTCCGCTCCCTGTTCGAGATGCGCCAAAAGCTGCTTCGGCGTAATCGAATGATAACCCTCTTGCGCCAAATAGGCCATCTGCCGGTCAAAATCGGCCACGCCCAACATCAGCGGATTATGCTCATGGTCTTCGATGCCATGATAATTCAAGACTGGGACTCCACTGTAACGGTCGATCAGACTGCTGCCGAACAAAACCAGTACCCCCAGGAGCAGCAAGCCGCCTAACAGCAGCAAGCCACGCTTCTTTCTTCTTTCAACCATGCGATCGCCTTCCCATCTACCCATTCAATCTTGCGTTATGAAACAAAGACTATGCTACCAGATACCTCTGCCAGCGTCAAGTTTAGACGGTTCTCTACATTGTAAAAGCGCCTGTCGAACAACCAAGCATGTCCGACAGGCGCTTCTTCAGTTCAATCGATGTAGAATCACAATTCCCCATATCATCAGGCCAAGCCCCAGCCAGCCGACAAGGTTCAAACGCTGGCCAAACAAAATAAAGTCCGTCGCCGCAGTGAGACAAAGCCCCGCCGCCCCCCAAAGAGCGTAAGCCACACTCAGTTCAATCGTCTGCACCGCCTGCGCCAGGCAGGCAAAGGCGGCCATAATGCAAGCCAGCGCTAAAAAGCCAAGACCCTTGCGCCGAAAGCCATCAGAATATTTTAAAACAATATTGGCCAGCACGTCTAACGAAACGGCCGAAGCCAGAAATACCAAGTCCATTCGCCAGTCCTCCTTTCGGAACTTCTCTGCGTCGCCCGAAATTCAGCAAAACAATACCGCCCAAAATCGCCAGACAAGCCAGCACTTTCTCTCGCTCAAGCGTCTCGTCAAAGAGCAGACAGCCGATCAAAACGATCGTAATCAGGCCGACGCCTTCCCAAACCGCATAAGCCAGACTTAAAGACATTCCCTGTATCGCCTTCGCAAGAAAAAAATAAGCTGCGCCAACCATCGCAAATAAAAACAGATAATCAAAAATACCGGCATTCACGCCGGAGTACTTGAGGCTGCTCGTTCCGATAATCTCGGCCAAAATCGAAACAAACAGCATGAACCAATAGAACATAGACACCTGCTCTGCAACCGAACTACCGCTCTTCCTGTTACAGGAAGTCGCGCGGCAATTTGTTTTTCCCGCTCAATAGGAGCGAAGATCCGGCGCAGACACTTTCTGCCTTTATTGTATCGCAGCTCGCTCAGGCAAAGCAACGCGCCCTATCGCTCGCTATCCGACGGGGATTGGAGTAAACGCGCGCCGATTGACATCATCTGCAAACTCCGTTGACTTCCCTTGCCGTCCTCTGCTTTCCTCCGCCTTCCTTCGCTCCATTTTCATTTTTTTCCATTTTCCCGTTAAAACTGTAAGTAAGTTCGATCAAACACATTCTTTTCTTCCTCTAGAGCAGGAATTTCTCCCTTCACATAGAGAAATTTGTAAATACATTCATTTCACTGCACAAAGGAGATTCAAATGAAAAAATCTCGCTTTTCACTAACGGCGGCCGTATCGCGGCGTCAATTTCTCCGTTCTTGTGCAACCGCTGCCGGCGTCCTGTTTTTCGCGCCGCATCTCACGTCCTCTTTTGCGCAGGCGGCAGACGACAAGATCAAGCTTCTCGTCACCTCCGATCTGCACGGCAATCTTGTCGGGTGGGACTATTTCACCGCCAAAGCGGCCGAACTCGGTCTAGCCAAAATCAGCACACTGGTCAAAGAGGAACGCTTGGCCAATCCGAATTGCCTCCTGATCGACAATGGCGATATCCTGCAGGGCACACCGCTCGACACCTATTACAGTTCGGTCGACAAAAGCTGGCAGGTTCACCCGATGTTCCAAGCCTTTAACGCGATGCATTATGATGCGGTCGTCTTAGGCAACCACGAGTTCAACTACGGACGGGCTTTCTTGGAAAAAGTGATCGCCGGTTCGGCCTGCCCGCTCCTTTCGGCCAACACGCTCGATGCAAAGACAGGCCGCTGCTGGTCGAGACTCAAGCCTTACATCATCAAACAGTTCACTGTCGCCGGACGACCGCTGCGCGTCGGATTGATTGGGCTGACGACTTCTGCCGTTCCAAACTGGGAGAATCCGGCCAATTTTTCCGGTCTGGCCTTTGAAGACCAGATTGCCGCGGCACGCCGCTACGTAGCCGAGATCAAGGACAAGACCGATCTGATTATTCTTTCCAGTCACTCCGGCGTCGAAATCAGCGGCGAAGAAAGTTTCAGCAACGAAAATCAGATTGCCGCACTGGCAGCCGCCTGTCCGGAAGTCAGCTTAATCATCGCCGGACATAAGCACCAGACGCTCGATAATGACAACCCGGTCCGCGATGCCAACCGCAATGTCGTTTATGACCGTTCACTCATCAAAAACAAACCTGTGCTGGAACCGAACTGTTGGGGCAAATTTCTCGGCACGGCGGAATTCGGCGTGGTTTGGCAGGATGGACGTTGGCAGATCAGCAGCATTCAGACGGCAAACCGTCCGACAAAGGACGTCGTTGAAGATGAAGAAATCCTTCAGCTGGCCAAACCCTATCATGACGCTACGGTCGCCTATCTCAACACGACGATCGCCAAAGCCAGCGGCGACTTCGACGCGGTCAACGGCACGCTGCAGGACACCGCGCTCGTTTCGCTCATCAATCGGATCCAGCGCCAGGTCGGCCACGCGCAGCTCAGCGCCGCCGCCACGTTCAATCCGGAAGCGCGCATCACGCGCGGCGACATCCGCCTGCAAAACATCTACGCGCTCTACATTTACGAAAACTATCTCTACACCATTCAAATCAGCGGCGCTCAGCTGCGCCGCTACTTGGAACACGCCGCGACGTTCTACAAACAAGTGCAGCCCGGCGACAGCGCGATCAGCACGAATAATCATGGTATGCGCGATTATAACTATGATATGATTCAGGGAGTGGATTACACCTTCGATCTCAGCCTGCCGGAAGGAGAACGCCTTCAGGCGCTGACCTTTAACGGCGCGCCTGTCAGCGACAGCGATACGTTCACTCTGGCGCTGAACAACTACCGCTATAACGGCGGCGGCGGTTACATGGCTGCCTTGGGTTTTGACGCGACGCACCGTCCGACCGTCCTCTTCGATTCGCAGAAAAATTTCGGCGACCAGGGACAGCTGCGCAATCTGATCATCAATTACATCAAAGAGCAGCAGACGCTGGCTCCCGTCATCTACGACAATTGGCATTTGACCACCGGTCAATGATCCGTACGCATAGGAGGTCATGCATTTGCAAAAGCTACTTTTTTTCTTACTTTTCGCTCTCTGCCTGCTCTATGCGCCGTCTGTCCAGGCAGGCATGCCTAGCTCAAAAACGCCTCCGGTACCGATGCAGCTGACAAATCTTCGCCTTACGGCGCCGCTTGACATCGCCAGCGGCGAAAATGCGCTGCAACTGACGCTCGACGCCAACGGTCCGGTTCAGGTCAGCGCAACTTTGCCGCAGCCGACGCGTCTGCAGCTGACGATCAGCGGCAGCAGCGGGGCCAAGTTAGCCAAACGATTGACAGCCGACGGAAAAATCGCCAAAGCGATCTCTTTGACGACGCCGACTGCGTCGACGACCGTACTGACGCTGCAACTAGTCAAAGGCATCACGGCCGCAGACTACCGCCTGACGAACCAGCCGCCGGGTGCGGAAAAACCCGGCCAGATCGTGTTGACGATCACCAAACCTCTCCTGCCGTTGCCGCTTGTCTTTACGCCGGGCTTAAAAGGCAAGACGATCACGCTCGATCCCGGCCACGGCGGCAGCGATCCCGGCGCGGTCGGCCCCGGCAAAACGCTGGAAAAGAACGTGACGCTCGCGGTCGCACTGCAGGTCAAAAGCCTGCTGGAAAAAAGCGGCGCGAAAGTCATCCTGACGCGCCAGAGCGATAAAGACGTCTTTGCCGTTAACGCCAGCGCACCCGATGAACTCGGCGCACGCGCCGCGATCGGCAACCGTAACTTATCCGACCTCTTCGTCGACATTCATGCCGACTCATTTTCCGATCCTTCCGTCGGCGGCACCGGAACCTTTTATTTTGAAAAATCGCCCTACGACAAATTGCTGGCGCAAACGCTGCAAAATTCGACCGCAGCGGCCGGAGGACTCGACGACCGCGGTATTTCCAGCGCCAACTTCTTCGTGCTGAAACGGACGCGAATGCCCGCGGCGCTGATCGAACTCGGCTTTATCTCCAACCCCAATGAAGAAAAGCAATTGAGCGATCCGGCTTTCCAACAGAAAGCGGCGCAGGGCATCGTCAACGGTTTACAGAGTTTCTTCATGCAGGCCGCCAAATTGAATAAAAAACCATAAAAAGAGGCCGACTTTCGCATGAAAGTCGGCTTCTTTTTATTATTTCTCTAACAAATCGCGTACCACAACACCGGCGATCAATAAGCCGGATGTCGCCGGGACAAACGAAATGCTGCCGGGCACCTGACGTTTCGTCAGACAATGGCGATCGGAACCTTCCGGGCAGACGCACTGCCCGTCACAATTAGCGCCCGGTCCCTGCGGTTTCAGGGGGATCTCCTCGGAATAGACGACTTTTAATGCCTTGATGCCGCGCGCGCGCAGCTCCTTGCGCATCACCTTAGCCAGCGGGCATGTCTTCGTCTTGTACAGATCGGTGACGCGCAGCTGGCCGGGATCGAGCTTATTGCCCGCGCCCATCGCGCTGATCACCGGAATGCCTTTTTCCTCCGCCTGCATGATAATGTCGATCTTGGCCGTCACCGTATCGATCGCATCGACAATATAGTCATAGTCGGCGCGGATCAGCGCATCGCCCTGCCCCGGCAAATAAAAGGTTTTATGCGTTTCTACGACCGCTTGCGGATTGATCGAAAGGATTCGCTCCTTCATCGCTTCCACTTTGGCCTGACCGACCGTGGCGCGCGTCGCGTGAAGCTGCCGGTTCAGATTGGTCAGACAGATCAGGTCGTCATCGACCAGTACCAGATGTCCGACGCCGGCTCTGGCCAGCGCTTCGACGACAAAACTGCCGACGCCGCCGACGCCGAACACCGCCACCGTGCTTTCCGCCAAACGTTTTAAACCCGCTTCGCCGATCAACAGCTCCGTGCGGGAAAATGCATGTAACATAGTAAAATCCTCCATGAGTATAGTAAAGCGCATTCATTATCACAAGATACGCCCGCCTTGTCAATCAAAATCCGTCGGCGTTTTGTTTTTTCCGCCTGCAGCGGTCGTGGCAAAGCGATTTCAATTCAGGCTGTGCTGCTTTTTCTCTTCCTGCAGGATGAAGTCTTTGAACTGTTTGACTGCGGGTGAAATATAACGTCCCGGTTGCCACGCCAGGCCGATCGTACGGAAACAGACCGGTTCGACAATCGGCAGGAAGACGATTTTCATTTGCTCGAGACCATGAATATGCGGAATCATCGCCACGCCCAAGCCCGCTTCGACCAAACCGGCGACCGTCATGATTTCTTCGCCTTCAAATTTGATTTCCGGGGCGATGTTCGCGCTGCGCAGCAGTGCGTCGCTTAAGATCCGCAAGCCGTAATGTTCTTTAAAGGTGATCAGCGGTTCTTCCGCGATGTCGCAGAGGCGGATGCTGGCGCACTTCGCCAATGGATGCGCAGCCGGCACGGCAATGAACAGTTCTTCCTTAAAGAGCGGCGTCCATTCAATGCCTTCTTCTTCCACCGCCGCGCAGAGGCATAGGTCGATCTCACCGCCGAGCAACTGTTTGACCAACGCCGCCGTGCCGTTTTGGTAGAGTTTGAACTGCACCTTAGGGTGCAGCTTGCGAAAACGTCCAACCAGACTGGGCACGAAGTTCGTTCCCAGCGAGTGCAAAAAAGCGAGCGCGACTGTCCCCTGTTCCGGGTCGATGTACTCGCGGATCGATTCCCGCCCCTGCTCGATTTCAAGCATCGCCCGCTCGATATACTGCAGGAACATCCTGCCGCAAACGCTTAGTTTGATCCGCTTGCCGCCGCGTTCAAACAAGGCGAAGCCAAGCTCTTCTTCCAGCTTTGCCATTGAGCGGCTCAGCGCCGGTTGTGAAACGGACAGTTCCAGCGCGGCTTGCGTGATGTTCTCCAGTCTGGCAACCGTCTTGAACTGTTGAAATTGACTCCACTGCATTCGCTCACCACCTTTATATAATCATAACGCATCATTTCAATGTAAACAATGCATTGGACGCATGAACTATTCCCTATTATGATAGAAGAAAAAGGATAACCCGCGTGAAAGGACCGTGTTTTTTATGCAAGCTTACATTCTTAAAGATAGTCGCGCTTATTACCGGGCGATTGCCGCGCTCTTCGCCGGCAGCCTGGTCAGTTTCGCCGTGCTTTATTGTACGCAGCCGCTGTTGCCGGTATTCTCGCGCGAGTTTCAGTTGTCTCCCTCTTGGGCCAGCTTATCCGTGTCGCTGCCGACCGGGGCGATGGCTCTCTCGATGCTGCTCGTGGCAGGATTGTCCGACCGGATCGGGCGCAAACGCACGATGGCGATCGCGCTCGGCGGCGCTTCGCTCTTGACGCTGGCCAGCGCCTTTGTCAACGACTTCAACCACCTCTTATTCTTCCGGGCGCTGCAGGGCGTCCTGCTGGCCGGCTTTCCCTCGATCGCCATGGCCTATGTCAACGAGGAATTCGATCCAAGCATCACCGGCCTCGTCATGGGCATTTACGTCAGCGGCACTTCGATCGGCGGACTGGCCGGACGTCTGGCCGTCAGCGCGATCACCGATCATTTCTCCTGGCAACTGGCGCTCGGTTCACTCGGTCTTTTGACGCTTTTAGCCAGCCTCGGTTTTTGGCTGGCGCTGCCGAACTCGCAGCGCTTCCAAGCGTCGCCGAAACCGCCGCGTCAACTGGCACTGGCGCTGCTGCGTCTCTTGCAAAACCGGGTCCTGCTCTCGCTATATGCGATCGGCTTTGCAATCATGGGCAGCTTTGTCACGTTATACAATTACATCGGTTACCCGCTCCTGGCGCCGCCTTATAGTCTCAGTCAGACCGCGATCGGCGCGCTGTTCTTTCTTTATCTGGTCGGCACGTTCAGTTCCACCTACATGGGACGCCAAGCCGATCAGCTCGGGCATTCGCGTATCCTTTGCCGTTCTCTTTCGATCATGCTGGTCGGCGCGCTCGCCACGCTCTTGTCTCCGCTCTTTTTAAAACTGACCGGGCTGGCCGTTTTCACGTTCGGCTTCTTCGCCAGCCATTCGGTGGTGAGCAGCTGGATCGGCAAATGCGCCGCGCAGGACAAGGCGCAAGCCTCGTCACTCTATCTTCTCTTCTATTATCTCGGCGCCAGCGTGATCGGCGGCGCAGGCGGCTTTTTCCTGCACCGTTGGAACTGGCCCGGCGTGATTTTCCTGGCCGCTTTCGTACTCAGCCTCGCCTTTGCGGTCAGCTTTTTCCTGCTGCGCCAGGAAAAAAGCGCGGCCATCCAGGCCTCTTCACCCTTATCGGTAGAGAGCTAAGATTTTTTCGCTCATCAATCTGAATAACAAGAAGGGTCTGTTGCAAAATAAGATTTTACTCTCATTTTGCAACAGACCCTTCTCTTTATGCCGCTGCCGGAAGTCGGCCGACGGCTTCGCTTCGGATTTCGATGAGACGATCATCGCCGCTGAAGTCGATGACCTTAAGCGCTTTGATCTTTTCCACCAGGATATCGCGCAGCGGTATGTTGCTGTCTTTTAGGTTCTTGCCTTCTTTGAACATGCTGTAGCCGTCACCGCCGAGCGCCATGAAGTCATTCGTCGCGACGCGATAGCCGCGCTTCTTATCGAGCGCCTGTCCGTCAAGCGTCGTCACCGCGACGATCCGTTCCCCTGGCGGCAGACTGGCGTCGTATTGCACCTTGAGTCCGGCATATTGCAACATGCCGATCTTACTGTTATGAATGCCGTACTGCAGGACCTGCATGACCTGCTCGCCGGTCAGATCGACGGTGAAGAGCGTATTGTCGAACGGCATGATTTCATACAGATTGCCCATCTTGATCAGTCCGGCCGGAATGCTGGTACGGATACCGCCGCCGTTTTGAAAGGCGATGTCCGCCTTGGCGGCTTCGCGCAGCACGTCGCTGCTCCATTGCCCGAGGAGCGAGACATTTTGCTCGCTGCGCTCATGATGCAATTCCCTTAGCGTTTCTCCCAGCACCACCTGCTTGATCGGCGCGACCTCCGCTTCGGCTTTCGCCACGATCGCGGCTACAGCCGGGTCGGCTGTCAGTTCCGCCGGATTCAGTGCGCTGACCTTGGCAACGCTGGCCGTCACCTGTCTGCTTTTTTTATCATAGGTCAGATCGATCTCACCTACCGCACGGCCGAAATAATAGGCCTGCACGATCGGCACTTCACCGACCTTGCCAAAGATCGTCTGATGCGTATGCCCGGATACGATTGCGTTCAAACTCGGCACGCCCGCCGCCAAGCGTGCGGCGTCATCGCTGATGAGACGACTTTCCTTATCCTGATAGCTGCCGAGATGGGAGACGACAACGACCAGATCCGCCCCCTTCGCCTTGAGCTGCGGCAGCAGTGCCTTCGCGCGCTCCACCGGATCGGCGAACTGATACGCGCCGACCGCTTTCGGATTCGTCATATAGGCAGTCTGCGGCGTCGCAAGGCCGATGACCGCGATGTGGACGCCCTTGCGTTCGAGCATCTGATAGTCTTTGGCGAACGGCGCCGCTTTAGCGCTGTCTTTCAGCAGGATATTGGCGCCAAGATAAGGGAAATTCGCCTGTGCGATCCGCTGCTCTAAGCGTTCAATGCCCCAGTCGAATTCGTGGTTGCCGAAAGCCATCGCATCGAACGCAACCTCGTTCATGAATTCGACGACTGGCTTGCCGTAGAGCAGATTCGACTCCACGCTGCCCTGAAACATGTCGCCGCCGCTCAGCAGCAGCGTCCCGTCCGGATTCTTGGCGCGCAACGCTTTCAAATAAGCGGCCAGTTTTGCCGCGCCGGGATTTTTTCCGTTTTCAATCAGCGCGCCGTGAAAATCATTGACGCTCACGATTTGCAGTTCGACTTGGTCGCCATTTTCCTCGGCCGTCGCGGCCGCTGTCCAAAAGGTCAGACAGACGGCGACAAGACAAAGCGCAAGGAGTGTTTTTTTCAGTTTTTGCATACGCAACCTCCCATTTTCCTATTCCTCGCATACATTCTTTTTTAATTTTCGCCGCTTGCCAACTATTTCCTGCTCCTCTTCCCCACCGAAAGTTGACAAAACATTGCTACAATTCCACCTTTTTCTTTCAAGGCACGAAGACTTCTTTCACGAATTGTTAGCCTGTAGCTTATTTTGAACAGGGAGTGTGTTCAACATGGAAAAAAATCTTACCCAGGCAAGCATCAATCTCGACGAACTCAAAATCGAAGACGTGATCGACCTCGACTTTCTGCAGCAGTTTCAAAACACGTTCGCGGAAAGCCTTGGCATCACCAGCATCGCGGTCGATATCGACGGCACGCCGGTCACGTCGCCCAGCAACTTCACCCGCTTCTGTATGGATTTCACCCGTCAGTCGCCTGTCGGCTGCAAACGCTGCATGGAAGGCGACCGCAAAGGCGGCGAAGAGTCGGCGCGCACCGGAAAACCGGCGATTTACGAATGTCACGCCGGCTTGATCGACTTTGCCAGCCCGATCATGCTGGAGGGCCGCCAGATCGGCTCCATGCTGGGAGGTCAGGTGCTGACCGAACCGCCGGTCGAAGAAAAATACCGCAAGATCGCGCTGGAAATCGGCGTCGATCCCGATGAGTATGTCGCTGCGGTACGGGAAATCCCGATCATGCCGCGCAAAAACATCGAGTCGGCCGCCTTGCTTCTCTATCTGGTTGCCAATACCATCTCCAAGGCCGGCGCGTATAAATATCGCCTCCGCCATATGGCGCAAATGATCAATGACAATCTGACTAATATCTCCGCGACGATCGAAGAGCTGGCCGCCTCCGCAACCGACGTAAATACCAACCAAGGCCTCTTGAACGCGGAAATTAAAAACGTAAATATCGTCTCGGCGCAAATCAACGACGTGATCGAATTCATCAAAGAAATCGCCGACGAAACGCGCCTGCTCGGCCTTAATGCCGCCATCGAGGCCGCGCGCGCCGGTGAGGCCGGAGCCGGCTTCGGCGTCGTCGCGCAGGAGATTCGCAAACTGTCCGGCGATTCAAAGGAAACGATCGGCAAAATCCGCGAGTTTACCAACATCATCACGCAGTCGGTCAATAAAACCGTCAGCATGGGCGAATCCACCTCGATCATCATCAATCAACAAGCGTCGGCCATCGACCAGGTCGCACACAACATCGTCGAACTGACGGAAATATCCGAGCAACTCTATAAACTCACGCAACAAAATTAATTTCATTTGATCGCATCTTGAAACTGAAAGGAGCGAGTACTTTGGCACGCATCCAATTGCTTGTTTTTGAAGTCGGCAACCGAGAATTTGCCATCGACGCAGAATCGGCGAACGGCATTCTTCGCGCAAAAAAATTCACCATTCAAAAACTGCCCGGCAACGATCAGCGCATCGACGGCATGATCAATTTACGCGGCAAGATCATTTATCTTTTTAATCTCTGCAGCAAGCTGGACATCCCGCACCGCGAGATCAGTCCGGAAAGTAAGATTGTTTTGGTCCAGGTGTCGGAAGGCAGCGTCGGCTTCATCGTCGACGAGGTCAACGACATCGTCCGCTTCGACACCGACGAGATCGAACCGGCGCCCTTTTTCGTTTCCGCCAAGGACGCCCAATACATCAGCGGCGTCGGCAAGATCGATGAACGTCTGCTGGTCATTCTCAAGTTGGATCATCTGCTTTCGGTCGAAGAACTGGAGTCGCTGCCCGAATCCGTATGAACCGCCCCGTGAAAAGCCGGGCGCAGGCCAAACGTCTGCGCCCGGCTTTCCCTTTTTCGCCGCAGCACAGGATTTTAACCGGCTACGCCGAATGAAGCATTTATGAAGTTTTTTCACGATACGAAGGAGGTTTCCCGATGTCCATCCGCACCGACCGTTTGCGTCAATTTTTAGCCGGCATCGCCTGCGACGCTGTGCTTGTCAGCAAAAAAGAAAACGTCCGCTATTATTCGGGCTTTAGCGGCAGCAATGCCCAACTCCTGATCACACCGGATCAGGCCTGGCTGCTAACCGATTTTCGTTACGTCGAGCAGGCCACGCAGCAAGCGCCGGATTTTTCGATCCTGCGCTACAGCGGTTCGCCCTATCCGGTCATGACCGAAACGCTGGCGTCTGCCTATCCTGGCAAGAAGTTGACGATCGCCTTCGAAGGCGACTTTGTCGTTCACGATACTTTTGAAGCCTTGAAGACGGCATTGCCGGAATCTGCCTGGCAAAGCTGCAGCCTGGAGTCGCTGCGCATGCAAAAAGACGCCGAAGAGCTGCGCCTCATCCATCAGGCGATGGAAATTAGCCAGCAGGCTTTTGCGCAGATTCTGCCGCTGATTAAACCCGGTGCAAGAGAATGCGACATCGCTCTGGAACTCGAGTTTGCAATGCGTCGCCGCGGCGCAGAAGGCAAGGCGTTCGATTTCATCGTCGCCTCCGGAGCGCGCGGTGCGCTGCCGCACGGCGTGGCCAGCGAAAAGGAATTGTGTGAAGGCGAATTGGTGACGCTGGACTTCGGGGCAGTGTATAAAGGCTACCATTCCGATATGACGCGCACGCTTTGCCTTGGCACGGCAAGCGAAAAACAGCTCGAAATCTACAACCTCGTCCTCAAGGCGCAGGAAGTCGGCTGCGCCGCAATCCAACCCGGCATCACCGGCAAAGACGTCGATGCCGCGGCGCGGCAGGTCATCATCAGCGGCGGTTACGGCGAGCAATTCGGTCATGGCCTTGGGCACGGTCTTGGACTGATGATCCACGAAGAACCGCGCCTCAGTCCGGTCGGCGACCGGATACTGACGATCGGCACGCCGGTCACCGTAGAACCGGGCATCTATCTTCCCGGTTGGGGCGGCGTCCGGATCGAGGACACCGTGGTCGTCTCGGCGGACGGCTGCATTAACCTGACTGCCGGAACCGGCAAAGAGCTGCTGGAGATCCGCTGATCTCTTTCAATCGATCCCTGCCGCGTAAAGTACGGTTGCAATTTTACGCCGCCTGCTTTATGATTAAGACAATTAAATATGGGCAAGGGGAGCCGGTATCGCCGGCTGAGAAATGCACCGCTAAGTGCATGACCCTTATACCTGATCTGGATTATGCCAGCGTAGGAATTGCCAGCCGACTCACAAGCCGTCAGCGCATCTTTCTCTGGATGCGCTGTTTTTATTTTATTCCATGAACACAGGAGGAATTCCGGATGAACTTAAAGCAGCAGCTGGCCGAGGCGCTCGAGCGCGTCCAGGCGCAAAACCCGTTGATCCACCAACTGACAAACTTCGTCACCGCCAACGACTGCGCCAATGTCACACTGGCGCTCGGCGCGTCGCCGGTAATGGCTGACGACCCGGGCGAAGCGGCGGAAATGAGCAGCGCCGCCGACGCACTGGTTCTAAATATCGGCACGCTCGATCACAGCCGTCTGCCCGCCATGCTCTTGGCCGGTCAGGCGGCGGCAGAGAAAGGCATTCCGATTATTTTTGATCCGGTCGGCGTCGGCGCGACCGCGCTGCGCAGCGCCGCGGCACAGGAGATCATTCGCTGCCTGCCGCTCAGCGTGATTCGCGGCAACCGTTCCGAAATCAAACAACTGGCCGGCTTTGCCTCTGTTATCAAAGGCGTCGACGCGCAGGAAGACGACGACGAAGAAATCAACGATCTTCCGGCAATCGCACGCGACTTGGCCCAGCGTCTCGACTGTGTTGTTTGCGTTACCGGCAGACAGGATCTCGTCGTCGACAAGCATCGCCTCTGTCTGATCAGCAACGGACATCCTTTTCTCTCTCGCATCACAGGTACCGGCTGCATGGCAAGCGCGCTGATCGCTTCCTGCTGCGCAGTCTGCGGCGATCCGTTCCTCGGTGCTATAACCGGCCTCACCGTCATGGGCGTGGCGGGCGAAACGGCGCAGGCTACACTGCGGGAAGGCGAGGGACTAGGCACGTTTCGCCTGCGTCTCTTCGACGCCATTTCCACTCTGACGCCCGAAACTTTCGCCGCAAAAGCGCGGCTCACAACAACCATAAAGGAGGCTCCCTCATGCCGCTACGCCAACTGACTTTTAGCGCTTTATTCGTCGCCATCGCCGTCTTTTCCGCCCATATCGTCTATATCCCGGTCGGCATCGCCAAATGCTTTCCGATCCAGCATGCGATCAATGTCCTGCTGGCCGTGCTGCTCGGCACTCGCTATGCGGTCAGTGCAGCCTTTACCACCTCACTACTGCGCAATCTGCTCGGCACAGGCTCCTTGCTCGCGTTCCCCGGCAGCATGATTGGCGCAGCCTGCGCCGGTTTCTTGTACCAAAAAACCGGGCGCATCTGGGGCGCGATCCTCGGCGAAATCATCGGTACCGGACTGATCGGCGGCTTGTTGGCCTTTCCGATCGCCAAATTCCTCCTTGGCTCGCAGGTCGGTGCTTTTTTCTTCATCATTCCGTTTCTGATCAGCACCACCGGCGGCAGCCTGCTCGCCTATCTGCTCTGTCAAACGCCGCTTGCCTCGTTCTGCCGCGAGCGCTTGGGGCAATGACTAGTGGCTAGTGGCTAGTGGCTAGTGGCTAGTGGCTAGTGGCTTTTAATTTTACGTGCGATACGCCGCTTTAAAGCATATGCCAACGCCCGTTTCATTTTCCGCTGACTTCCTGTAAAATAAGAGTACTAATAAAAATTGCAGGAGGACGCTGCGTTGGATATACGAAACCTTGCCTATTTCATCGAAGTCGCCCGGCAGAAAAATTTCAGCAAGGCGGCGGAAACCTTGCATGTCTCACAACCGTCGATCAGTAAGGCGGTCAAGGATTTGGAAAACAGACTGAACGTCACGCTTTTTTACCGAAGCACCAAATACGTCGAGTTGACCGATGCCGGCGAAACGATTCTCGAGCAGGCGCAGCAGATCGTCTCCTCGTTTCAAAATCTCACGGCTCAGCTAGATGGGCTCACGCAGATCCGAACCGGCACGATCCATATCGGTTTTCCGCCGATTACCGCGGTAACAAGCTTCTCACACCTGTTGAGCGCTTTTCGCCGCGCTTATCCGCAGATTCAGATCCATCTCTATGAATCCGGGCCGAAAAAAGTCGAGGCTTCCGTTCAGGACGGTCTCTTGGACCTCGGTCTCTTCACGCCGGACGACGCCAGCGATGAATATGACCGCATCTGGTTCGAACAGGATCCGCTCGATGTCATCCTTCACCCCGGTCATCCTTTGACTTCGCGTTCGCAGCTCGTCCTTCAGGATCTGGCGAAAGAACAGTTCATCCTCTTCAGCAGCGAATACAAACTGCATGATATGATCATCGATTGTTGCAAGAAAGCCGGCTTCTCGCCGTCGATCGCGCTCGAGACCGCGCAGCGTGAGCTGATGACGCAGATGGTAGCCGCCAACATGGGCATTGCGCTCTTGCCGCATAAGATCTGCGCAGCGCTTGATCCGGCGCAGATCGCCTCACGACCACTCAGCGATCCGACCATCTGCCTGCGTCTGGCGCTGGTCTGGAAAAAGCGCCGTTACCTGTCGCACGCCGCGCGCGAACTGCTTACCTTCGCACAAACCTTTCAGCATAAATGAGAAAAGACGGCTACGCGGGCCGTCTTTTTTTCATTCAGTTATTCCATATTTGAATATACACAATTCTTTTTTTGTATTTCTCTTATAACTAAACCTGCGCTACAATAAGACCATAGCAAGAGAAAACAGATGAATGCTAGCACACCTTTCCCGAACCGGAAAGAGACGATAAAAATTTGAAAGGAGGCTTCATTATGATGACCGCATCACTGCGCAGCTTGGAACGCAAAGTAGCTGCCAAAACCGTCAAAACGAGCCCCAAAGTCGAAGTCAAAGCCAGCAAAGGCGCTGCCGTCCAAGTTTGGCCGGAACTCAAAGCTTGGCCTGACATCACCCGGCAACAAGGTTTCTGGGATACCGCAGTTCTCTCCTAATTGATGGAACGACTGACGACTGGCGCAACACAGCTTGCGCCAGTCATCCTTTTTCACTTATTTTTTACTCGTACACACGGAAAGAGAGTGTCTTTATGAAAATCCTAACGATCATGTTTCAAGTCGGTGTGCTCTTCGCGTTCGCGCAGTTGGGCTCTGTCATCGCAAACTCGCTTCATCTGCCTTTGCCCGGCAGCATCGTCGGCATCTTCCTCGTCTTTCTTCTGCTCCAGGCCGGAATCTTGCGCCTGGAATGGCTGGAAAGCGGCGCCGACTGTCTGATCGCCGAGCTGATGCTGTTTTTTATTCCCTCTGCGGTAGGCGTCGTCCAGTACCAACAGATGATGCTGGTCAGCGGTCTGCGCTTTGAACTCGTCATCCTCTTAAGCACCCTGACCGTGATGATCTGCACCGGCGTGTTGGCGGAAACAATCCATCGCCTCGGAACGCCAAAGGAGAAGACCTCATGAGTATGCTCAGTCTTTTTTTAACGCTGCTGATCTACGCGGCCGCCAAAGCAGGCTATCGTCGCTGGTCCTACGCGATCTTCTCGCCGCTGGTCATTTGCCCGCTGCTGCTCATCAGCTTGTTGCTCTTAAACCACATTCCCTATGCTTTTTATCAAAGCGGCACCGATTCGTTGACGCAGATGCTGCAACCAGCCACCGTCGCGTTTGCGGTCCCTTTATACAAATACCGCCATTTGATCAAAGAATATGCCGGCGAACTCGTGGCCGGCGTGCTCGGCGGTTCCGTAGTCGCGATTTTAAGCTCGCTGATTTACGCCAAGTGGCTGCATATCGACAATCTCGAACTGTTAGGCAGCCTGGCGCCGCGCTCGATCACCACGCCGATGGCGATGAACGCCTCGCAATCGATCGGCGGCGTCCCGGCCATGACCGCAGTCTTCGTGATTTTGACCGGCCTTACCGGCATCCTTGTCGCGCCGCTCTTGCTGCGCGTCCTGCCGCTTAAGAACCGGATCAGCCAGGGCATGCTGCTCGGCATGGGCGCTCATGCCGCCGGAACGGCCAAGGCTTATGAACTCGGCAACCAGCACGGCGCGATTGCCAGTCTGACGATGATTTTTGCCGGCGTAGCCACGTTGCTGCTTGCGCCGTTTGTCGTCCCGGCCTTCATGCAGTTTCTGACCTTCTCGTTTTAACGCGAAGCGTTTTGTCATAAATGCTATCCTGCGCAGGCTTTTTTTCGTCAGCTCTGCCTACAGGACTTACGCAGAAATGTGCGAAATAGAAAGATAGAGACATAGCTCTCTTATCCTTTCTTTCGCCCCTTTGCTGCTGCCATGGCAAAGGGGCCTCTTTTTATCCGTTTGGCAAAATCTTGATAACTTCTTGTTATCCTTAGCTCTCGATTGTGTTATGCTATTATACATATTCTGTTATCTTATTAGAAAGGAGGCTTCCTCTCATGCAAAAAATAGAATTCAAGGCCTATGCGCTGATGTTTTGTTTTGTTATTGCCTTAGCGGTCACGCAAGCCATCTAAAGCCATTTACTTTTTTCGCTTCGCGTCGATCATCCGTCAGAGACTTTCTCTGCTTTCATACGAACAAGCCTATCTTCTTCCCTTATTATGATAGGCTTGTTTTTTTTACCCTTTAAACATGACCGCCTTCTTCTGAAAGAGCGGTTGCTGCGCATGCAAAAAACCGCCGGGTGACTAAGCCAGTCATCCGGCGGTTCTTACTTGCTAACTTGGATCAACGATCTGAAACTTATAACCTCTTACGGGTCAAGCCACTCCAACCGTTGATAAAAACCTTCACTCGAGCCTACAGCTGAAACAATACAGGTAGACTCTGTCTCGCAACGATACATTGCGCTGTTCAGTGTGTGTCGTTCGACACACTGTGATCTCTTAGCTATTCAATTGTGATCCCATGGTTCGGTTTTCCCAGCATAACCAACTCCTCATCCATTGGGATTGTTCGGCGTCGTTATTCTCTGTCGATGGAATCACCTCTTTCTGCGCATTCTGCGATGAATTTCTTCTTTTTCATTCCTTCTGTGCTTGTCTTTATTATAACCGATTTCTCTCTAAACTTCAACTGAATATTCAAAAAACTACGTTTGTTTTTTCTCGCTGCAGCTCGATTTGATAGAGAAAGTAGCGTGCGCTAACAGGAACGAATCGAACGCTTGGAGAACATGAAAACACGAAGAATCAAAGCGGCCCGATCGTATCGGCCCGGTGAGAAGGTCGGAAGAATTTAAAAGCTCTTCCAACCTTCCCGTCTTCGACTCTTCGTGTAAAAAACGTCCCGCTTGCTTTCGTTTCAGTCTCGGAAAACCGTCTTACGGCGGCTTTCACCCCTTAATTTTATGAGTGCAATAAAAGTTCATGATAACGCGTCTGCAGACCAAGGAATTCTTCAGGGTCCTGTTCCGCCAGTTCCAGCCATAATGCGCTGAATTCACAGCTGCCGGGAGCAAAGCAAAGGCAACGCCCATACGGATGCTCGATGCTGTGCAGCCAACGGACGAATCCATCGGCCAGTTCTGTGCTGAAATGATATAGACCGTACACGATTCCGATGCGTGCTTGCAGCGAAATTTGTTCTCCCACCATGTTCACCTCCCTTCGCGTCGGTGTACCGGCTGAAATAACGCTCTTACTGCAAGTATCGCCGTATTTCGACAACAGCGCTATACCCCTGACGGGATAAATTTCCTGTCAGGAGCTGCGCTGCGCTTATCCTCTCCTACTATTGGCTCACTCGGCTCCAGTTCTCATTAATGATTCGGGCCATGATCTTCTTCGCTTCGACGCCGGGATGCAAACCGTCCATCGCATACTCTTCCGGTAGCCAGCCTTTTTCATCGCTGAGACTCGGCGCTATGTCGATGCAATACGGTTGGCTGAGGATGAAACGATTCACCTTATCATATTCACTGCGCCAGTTGCGTGCAGTGCTGCTCTCCGACACCTGCGCAATCAGCGTCGGGTTCAGCGGCGGCAGCGTCAGAAAAATAGGCCGGATGCCCCAGTTCAGACATTTTTGCCGCAACGCGGTAAGTTCACGGATCACCGTATCGGCGTTTACGCCGTCGCGTAAACTGTTCGTGCCCGCCAAGATGATCAGATTTTGCGGGTGATACGGTACGACATCGGCCTCGAAGCGGTTCAAAATTTGCCGCGCCGTGTCGCCGCTGCGTCCCAAATTGACCGTAGGAAAGTCCAAATACGTCTGATAGCAATATTCACGATCCGCCGGTGAATACGACACGTCACCGCCGCCGTGCGTAATGCTGTCGCCGAGCGTCGCTGCGTAAACAGCCTGACTCAAATCGACGCGAAACTGCCCGGTCGAGGAAAAGCCGCCAATCGGTCCGCCCAGCGCGTCCAGACCGCGCACACGCCAATAATAAACGCCGGGCCGGATACGCGCCACATCGTCATAGCAATCATAACCTTCGACCCGCTTGCGCCAAATACGATGCGAAGACGCTGCCGTGCTGTCCTCTTCCGTCGCTTCCGGCGCCTGATCCAGCACTTCGACTTCATATGCATACGCTCCCGGTACCGGAATCCAGGCATAGACCGGATAAAGCGGCGTTGCCTGTCCCGCTTCGTTAAAACGCGCGGTCAACGTCGGACGCAAGAGAGTGATCCGCCCGTGTTGCAGCGTGATCTTCTGCGCATCGGAAAACACGCCGACCGGGCGGCCATCGAGCGTCAAGCCGCGCACACGCCAATAGACCGCCTTGCCCGGATAGTCGGACAAATCCGCCTGATAGCCGAGCGTAAAAATATCGCGCACCGCGCGCAGCCGATACTTGGAAGCATCGCTAGCATTCGGATTTTCCGGCATCTTCTCCAAAAATTCCACTTCATAGGAAGCCGAACCCGGAACCAGACTCCAAGACAAGAGCGGTCGATCCGTCGCAGCCTGCTCTAAAGATTGTGTGATCGGCTGCGGCTTCACTGCCGCTGCGCTAGCCTCCGCAAGCTGATTTTGCCCTACTATAGTAAGCAGTAAACAGGCTGCCATTATGATCCATCTTTTCAT
This sequence comes from Azotosporobacter soli, assembly GCF_030542965.1. NCBI lineage: Bacteria > Bacillati > Bacillota > Negativicutes > Selenomonadales > Sporomusaceae > Azotosporobacter > Azotosporobacter soli. The sequence continues at coordinate 14,980 of NZ_JAUAOA010000020.1, read as the reverse complement.
TCACTTTGTCCTTTCCTACTCCGTCGCTTCATTTTCACCCAGCGGCCCTAGCAGTTGAACCGCTTCCGGCGACGGCAATTCCTGCACATCGCGTAATTTCCGTTCGATCGCGCGCGAGCGTCGCGCGGCGCTGTCGATGGTATTGCTGGCTTCCTGCAATTTTTTGCCGGTCTTATCTAAGAGGTCGCCGAATTTGCCGAACTCAGTCTTGACCGCGCCGAGCAGCCCCCATACTTCCGAACTGCGCCGCTCGATCGCCAGTGTCCGAAAGCCCATCTGTAGACTGTTCAACAGTGCGCCGAGCGTCGTCGGTCCGGCAATCACGACGCGCTGCTCGCGCATCAGCTGTTCCGACAGACCCGGACGACGCAGCACTTCGGCATATAAACCTTCGGTCGGCAAAAACAGAATGGCAAACTCCGTTGTCTGCGGCACACTGATATATTTTGCGGCAATATCCTTAGCCTCACTTTTCACGCGCAATTCCAGCGCCTTAGCCGCTTCTTCCGCCAGCACCGGATTGGCCGCCTCCTGCGCTTCAAGCAGACGCTGATAATCTTCCTGCGGAAACTTGGCATCGATCGGCAGCCAGACGACGCTACCCTCTTTATCACGGCCCGGCAGCTTAATCGCAAATTCGACCCGCTCATTGCTGCCCGGTTTCGTTGCGACATTCTGTTCATATTGTTCGGCGGTCAGCACCTGTTCCAATAAGTTGCCAAGTTGGATCTCACCCCAGATGCCGCGCGTCTTCACATTGGTCAGCACCCGTTTCAGATCGCCGACGCCGGAAGCGAGCGTCTGCATCTCACCCAAGCCCTTATGCACCTGTTCCAGACGGTCACTGACCAGCTTAAAGCTTTCGCCCAGACGTTTCTCCAGCGTCTCATGCAGTTTTTCATCCACCGTCTTACGCATTTCCTCCAGCTTCTTGCCGTTATCGTCCTGAATATCCTTGAGTTTCTTTTCTACCGCCTGGCGCACCTTTTCCATGCGCTCTTCATTGGCCGCGGTCAGCGTCTGCAGCTGCTTCACCAGATTCTCATTATGCGCTGCCTGCAGCTGTCCATGCCCGGCCATCTGGCGTGCCATCGAGTCCGCGGCGTCTTTCAGCCCTTTGGCCACTTCCGCCCGCAGGTCCTTGGCGCTGAGAGCGGCCTCCTGCCTGTTTTTTCCCGCTTCGGCGGCGAAATTCCGCTCCAGCCGCTCCAGTGCACTCTCCAGTACGGCCAATTTTGCCGCCGTATCGCCCTGCCCGCGCCCCGACACTTTGACCAGCAAGATAAGTAACAGTAAAAGGCCCAGCCCCTGTACCGCAAGCATAAGCCAAATCGTATTTTGCGCCATGCTGCGCCTCCTTTCCTAGAGCACGATTAGATGTTCGCCCTTAATATTGAATTGCAGGCTGCTGCGCCCCTGCCATTCATTCTTGACCGGATGCCCGATGCCGCCGACATAGTTCGGCTCACCGGCCGTGCGATAGAGCTGCGCCTGGCCGAATGCGACCAGCTCGACGCCCCGCTCGCCGACCAGCTTCACGTGCTGTTTTTCCTTGCCCATATACATCTTCTTCTGCACGAAGAACTGCTCCAGTTTGAAAAGCGGCGAAGGGAATCCAGTACCGAACGGCGCCAGCGCTTCAATCTCATCGACAAGCTGCAAACTGAACTCTTCTTCTTTCATCACGAAGTCGACGCCGGGTTCCGGGTGAAAAACCTCCTCCGGATACTGCTGCGCCAATTCGAGCAGCCGCGCTTCGAGCGCCGGGATATTTTCCTCTTTCAAGCTGACGCCGGCAGCCATCGCATGACCGCCGCCGCGTACCAATAAGTCCGCGCAGCCGTCGATCAGATTCTCCTTGATATCGAAACCGCTCACCGAACGCGCCGAGCCCTTGACGAGTCCTGCTTCCTTGTCCGTCGTCAGGACCAGCGTCGGCACGCCGTATTTTTCTTTGACCCGCCCGGCGATCAGACCGACGATGCCCTCGTGCAGCTCCGCTTCATAATAAACGATGAAACGTTTCTCCGTCAGACCGATGTACTTCATCGCCTGTTCCACCTGCGCCTTCGTCAGTTCCTGACGCTCGCAGTTGATCGCGTGCAATTCTTCGGCCAGCTTCTCGGCCCGCGCCGCATCGCGCGTCGTCAACAGTTCGATCGCCATCGTCGGAATTCCGACGATCCGCCCTTGCGCATTCAGCGCCGGACCGAACATAAAGCCGAGATGATAAGCGCGGATATCGCCGCTGATCTTAAAGACCTGCTTGATCGCCTTGATTCCGGCTCTCGCCTGCGGCCAGTTCATCAGCGTTAGGCCGTTTTTGACGATGATCCGGTTTTCGCCGACCAGCGTCATCACGTCGGCGACCGTGCCCATCGCAGCCAGATCTAGATACATCAGCGCCTGGCGCGGCTGCTTGCGTCCGTTGAAGAGTTGCTGCACCAGTTTGAACGCGACGCCGACGCCGGCCAGATTCTTATCGGGATAAAGACAGTCCGGCTGTTTCGGATTGATGATCACATTCGCATCCGGCAGCTCGGCCGCCAAATCATGGTGATCGGTGACGATCACGTCGATGCCGCGTGCGCGCGCCTCGCGCACCGCCTCCAATGCGCTGATTCCGTTATCGACCGTGATGATCAGGTCAATCGCTCCCTGCAGCGCCATCTCCTCGAGCGTACCGACTTGAAAACCGTAGCCCAGCTCAAAGCGACTATTGATGTACCAGTTTAAATTTTTTGCGCCTAACTGCTTCAGCGCCAGCAAGAGCAAGGCAGTTGATGTGACGCCGTCCGCGTCAAAATCCCCGACGATCCAAATATGTTTATCTGCAGCTATGGCCGCTTCGATCAGCGCCGCCGCCTCTAAGACGCCTTTTAGCAGGCCGGGCTCGCGCAGCTCAGCCACCTCCGCTTTGACGAAACGTTCCCGTTCCTCCGCCGGAATGCCGCGTTTTTCTAAAAAATCTTCTTGAAATCTTGTCAGCATATGCTATGTTCTCCTCTTGTTTTCCCTTCGCTTCTTACCAGCGTGATAAAAGACTCCATCGCGGGTGAGATATACTTATTCTTATGCTGAACCAGCTGAAAGGTTCGTTTAAACTGTAGGCCGCGCAGCGCGACGACCGACAACTCTCCCCGCTCCGCTTCGCGGCGCACCGCAAGTCTCGATATGACTGTGTGCCCGAGTCCGGCGCTCACCGCCGCTTTGATCGTTTCGGCATTATTATACACCCCGCCGGCCCGCCAGGAAATCCCCGCGCCGGCCATGACCATCTCAAATAGCTCCCGCGTGCCGCTGCCCGCCTCACGCACGAAGAAAACTTCGCCGCTCAGTTGCGCCGCCGCGACCGACTTGGCCTTCGCCCAGTCATGTGACGCGGCGCAGGCCAGCACCAGCTCGTCTTCCATGAACGGCTCCGTCAGCAGCCAGGGTGAATGCACTTCGCCTTCGACCAGTCCGATGTCGATCCGATCTTCCAATAACCCGTCCTCGATGACCTTTGTGTTGCTGACCGAAGAGGTCACCTTTACCGCCGGATGCCTTTCAGCAAAGCGTTTGACCAGCCCACTGAGCAGATACGTGCCCACGGTGACGCTTGCGCCGATGCGGATCTCGCCGTGCTGGCTGACCTCCCGCATCGCCTCCGCCGCCTCCTGGTTCAAGTGAACAATGTGACGGGCATACGTTCTGAGACGTTCCCCCGCCGCAGTCAAAAACAGCTTCCGCCCCAAGCGCTCAAACAGTTTCACCTGATAATGCCGCTCCAGTTCGGAAATCGCCTGGCTGATCGACGGCTGCGCCACATACAGTTTTTCCGCCGCCGCCGTCATGCTGCCTAAATCGCAGACGCTGAGAAAAATATTCAAATGACGAAACGTCACTTTTTCACACTCCATCCATAGGTTATTACTTATGGTTTATATTAAATTATAGTATTTTACATATCCTTTTACAAGGCGTATCCTAAGAACATACGAAAAAAGGAGCGTTCTATGATGTCATTTGCAAGCATTTCTACTACATTGCCCGGCCTCTTGATGGCTTTTGCCATCGCTGTGCCAGCCTGGCTGCTCGGCAAGGCCGTCCCGCTGATCGGCGGCCCGGTCTTTGCCATTTTGCTCGGTATCCTGTTGGCCGGCTGGCAGCGCCCTGCCGTTTTTGAAACGGGCCTGCGCTTTTCCGCCAAGAAAGTTCTCCAGGCTTCGATCGTCCTGCTCGGTTTTGAAATGAACCTCTACAGCGTGCTTGCGGTCGGCGCGCAATCCCTGCTGATCATGCTCTTCACGCTGAGTGCGGCATTCCTGACCGCCTGGCTTGTCGGACGCCTGCTTAACCTGCGCGGCAACACCAGCATCCTGATCGGCGTCGGAACCGCCATCTGCGGCGGTTCCGCGATCGCGGCGACCGCGCCGGTCATCGGCGCCAACGACAAAGAAGTCGCCTATTCCATCTCGACGATTTTTCTCTTCAACATCGCGGCGGTCTTTATCTTCCCGTTCACCGGTCATCTCTTGGGTCTGAGCGACGCCGGTTTCGGCATGTGGGCCGGTACCGCGATCAACGACACCTCTTCCGTAGTCGCCGCCGCTTATTCCTATAGCGATGCAGCCGGCAGCTACGCCACGATTGTGAAACTGACACGGACATTGATGATCATTCCCATCACGCTGGCATTGGCTATTTACACCGCACGCCAGCAAAACGCGCAGGGAACGTTCAATCTGCTCAAAATTTTCCCACTCTTTGTGCTTGGCTTTCTCGGCGCTTCCATCATCAGTACCAGCGCCGTATTGCCGCCTGCGTTTTGCCTCTTGCTGGCGCAAGCCGGAAAATTCTGCATCGCCGTCGCGATGGCTGCGATCGGCCTGAACACGCATCTGCGCCAGTTGATTCATAACGGCGTTGCGCCGCTCTTTCTCGGCCTTGCCTGCTGGGCGGCCGTCGCCGTCGTCTCCCTGCTCACGCAGCATTACCTGAACCTTTGGTAAGTCGCATCCGCCAATTTCCTGCATTTTTTCTGCAAATGGCTGCTCTTTCGAGCGGCCGTTTTTTCAATTTTCACGCTTAATTTTCTGTATAATTTTGTAAATCAATGTTATACTATGATTACACAGAGAGGAGGGATAGTCATGAAACTTCGTGTTCGTCTGCTCCTGGTCTTCTCGCTTCTGATCGGTTGCGCCTTGCTCACGCTGGCGATTACCGGCTATTCGATGTTCAAACAGGAACTGACAAAGGATATTGACGCGCAAATGTCAACGGCGGTAGAAAGCAGCGTCAATAAACTGGACGGCTGGTTGCTCTCAAAAGCAAAAGCCATTGACATCTTAGGAGGCACTGTTAAAGTTGCCGTTCCTGATGCCGCTCTCACCATTCCGATGTTTGCCGGCTATCAGGCCGTAGACAAGGAATTTTCCGACGTCTATTTCGGCACTGCGGACGGCAAGATGATCGACGGCAGCGGTTGGACGCCGCCGGCCGATTATGACCCTCGCACGCGCCCTTGGTATAAAGCAACCGCGGCCAAAGGCGGCCCGGCCTTTAGCGATCCGTACGTCGACATGGTCACCAAACAGTATGTCGTCAGTTACGCAACTCCGGTCAATGACGCGAACGGTAAACTGCGCGGCGTCGTCTGCGGCGACATCCTGCTGACCACTTTAGTCGATCTCGTCAGCAAAATCAAAGTCGGTTCAGATCAAAGCTATGCCTTTCTAATGGATGACAAGGGCAACATGCTGGCGCATCCGGATAAAGACGTCGTCTCGAAAAATGTCTTTGAAAACGATAAGACAAAAGCAATCGCTCCGATGCTGAAGGACATCCTCAGCAGCAAAGAGAGCGGCTTCAAAGAATATCAATATGCCAATCAGGATAAACTGCTCTATTATGCCAAACTAAACACTACGGGTTGGACCGTTGCGATTACCGTCGATAAGAGCATCGTTTATGCTCCGCTAAATAAGATCGCCACTCTTTTCATCTTTTTAACCATAGGAGCCTTGCTAATTTCTATTCTCGTCGTTCTGTTTGTAGCGCGACGCATCGCGCAACCGGTCGCCTATCTGATGGGACAATCCCAACTGGTGGCCGCTGGTGACCTGACCGTCACGACACAGGTCGACCGTAGCGATGAAATCGGTGCATTGGCCAATGCCTTCAACCAGATGAGTGCGAATTTGCGTAATCTGGTGCAAAACATGCGCGAGTCGGGCATCCGTTTGACGGATACTGCGACAAGCGTCAGCAATTCCGCTTACGAAACCGGCAAAGTCTCCGAACAGCTGGCCGTAACGGTCGGCGAAATTGCCAAAGGCACCGGCGAACAGGCGCAGTCACTGCAAAAAGAAGCCTCGATGATCTCCGACATGGCCAGCATGATTGATTCGATGGCGCATAACGTAAGCAAATCCGGCGAACTGGCCACTGAAATGCAGGGCTTCGTTAAGTCAGGCCAGGGCGTGATTGACAAACAAAACCTGATGATGGGCGAAAGTCGCAGGGCAGCTGACAATGTTGGCAAGACGATCGCCACCTTGGCCGACCATTCGCAAAAAATCGGCCAGATCATCGAAGTCATCACCGCGATTGCCGGACAGACGAATCTCTTGGCCTTGAACGCCGCGATCGAAGCGGCCAGAGCCGGCGAAATGGGGCGCGGCTTCGCGGTCGTTGCCGACGAGGTCAGGAAGCTGGCCGAACAGTCCGCGAACTCAAGCCAGGAAATTTCCAAGCTCGTCTCCGAAATTCAAAATATGGTGCAGCAGGCGGTAAAAGAAGTCGACGGCACCTATCAAGTCGTTAGCAATCAGGAAAAATCGACCGTCGAAGTGCGCGAGTATTTCTCGAAATTCAGCGAATCGATCGACATCATGGTGCGCGAGGTGAACGCGGCGCAAAGCGCTGCCGAAACGACGCGCAACCGGGCCTCCGACGTCAAAGGGCTGATCGAGAACATCGCCAGCGTTTCGGAAGAAACCGCCGCCGGCGCAGAAGAAATGGCTGCGGCAGTCGAAGAGCAAACGGCAACCGTTCAATCGATCGCCCAGGAAATCGCCTCGGTAAAAAACACCGCCGAAGAATTGCAACGCGAAATCGACCGCTTCAAGGTATGAGTCATTGGAAAGAGGCTGTGAAACAATTCGTTTCACAGCCTCTTTTTTCGTTCAGAATGGCGTCTCGCTGCCCAGATAACAGGCGATGCCGCGTTCCAGATAATAGTCCTGCAATGCCAATAAACGTTCTTCTTCCATGCTTTTCTGCTCAGCATAAGGATACTGCCGGCCTAATTGCGTCCATTTCGACTCGCCCAGGCGATGAAACGGCAGCAGGTTGATTTCAAACAGATCCCATCTTTTCATGAAAGCCGCGATTTGCCTGTGATTCTCCCGTCCATCATTGTAGCCTTCAATCACCGGTACGCGCAGCACCAGTCGCCCCGGCCAGGCACATTGCCTGAGTGCGGCAATATTCCCTAATGCAAGCGCATTATCCACTCCGGTTCCGGCGCGATGCGCTTGCGTATCGCTGTGCTTCAGATCGATGAAAGCGAAATCGACCCATTCCATGACCGCTAAAAAAACGTCCCTTGCGACATGCGCGGTCGTTTCAATCGCCGTATGGATATAAGCCTGACGGCAGCGTTTCAGGCAGGCCGTCAAAAACTCCGCCTGCTGCAGCGGTTCGCCGCCGCTGAACGTCACGCCGCCTCCGCTGCCCCAATAGGTACGGTCACGCTGTAAGACCTGCATGACCTCTTTTACGCTGTACGTTTTGCCGCAAACGCGCAGCGCCTCATACGCGCAGGCGCTGACGCAAACAGGATTCTCGCATGCGCGGCAGCGCTGCCAATCGAGCGCAAGCATCTTTTCCCGGATACGGATCGCCCCCAGCGCGCAAGAATCCAGACAACGCCTGCAGCCGCTCGCACAGCGGCACTTGCCTGCGCTGAACATCAGTTCCGGCTTGCCGTGCCAACTTTCCGGATTTGCGCACCAGGCGCAGCGATGACTGCAGCCTTTCAGAAAGATTGTCGTCCGGCAGCCCGGTCCGTCATGTACAGAAAAACTTTGCATATCAAAGATAATGCCGCTTACGTTTTCCTCAGCAGCGTCCGACATAGCCTTCACAACTCACCGCCCTGTTTTCGGCCGCGCTCCAATACTCTTTTTTAAAACCGCTGCAGCTGCCCATTCCATCCTTGTCATTTTGCGTAAAGCACTGGCAGTTGCCGCATTTCGGCAATTCTTCAAACTCCGTGCAAACAGCCGTATCAATCAGAACGAATTCACCGTTTAGACGACAAATTCCTTTTGCCGCGTCGATCGCGCAAAAATTCTCACAATCACTATGCTTGTTCATCGAACGCTTACACCCCTTCATATTCGGTTCTCGCAATCACTTCATCCTGAATCGGCTTGCCGATTTCGCACCAGTACTGCGTAAAACCGGCCACCCTGACCATCAGGTCGCGGTGCGCAGTCGGTTCTTCCTGCGCCGTTTTTAAAACCTTGGAGTCGACAATGTTGTATTGCAGATGAAAACCGCCCTGACGCATATAGGAACGCGTCAGTTCAAGCAGTTTGCGCGCGCCCTCTCGGCCTTTCACCGCGGCCGGATGCAGTTTGAGGTTCATCTGTGAATTTTGCGACAGACTATGATCCCAGACGGTCGCCGAATGGAACAACGCATAAGGCCCGTTCTTATCGGTTCCGGGATAGGCCGACAGCGAACCGTCCGCATATGTCGTCCCGGCCAGCCGTCCATCGGCTGTCGCAAGCGTGCACGCACCCTGCGGCCCGTGCGTCGAGACGGAAATCTGACTGGCATAGAGCGGTTTGCCGTAGAGTGATTCAAAATCATGCGCCATCGCGCAGAACCAGTTTTCATAGTCCGCCAAAATATCGTCGGCATACGCGTCCGCATTGCCGTATTTCGGCGCGCGCAGGCAGGCTTCATACAGCGCGTCATACGCGTCGTCAGCGCTGCGCTTTTCCTGATCAGAGAGCGAATAGCTGCCGACTTCTTCCGCCGTCTTGAAGCCGAAATTTTCGAGCAGTGCCTCCGTCAGTTGCGCCAGCGTGCAGCGTTGTTCCTCATAGACCACTTTCTTGATCGCGGCGAGCGAATTGACGCAGGTGATTGTGCCGCAGCTTTCGATGTTCAGCGTCGCATTGTAGCGGTAGCCAAGATTCCCGATGTGCTGGCCTTTCGTCAGACAATCCGGCTTCAAAAACGAATTCAGGATCGACATGTTGTTCTTGCGCCAGATATCGAGTTGGATATTGTTTGTCTTGATCACCAGATCGCAGCTCAGCTTATAATATTCCCGGAACTGGTCAACCAGTTCCGCATAGCTGTCGAGACTGCGATTATGCGCCGGATACACCTGCGCACCGGTCCGCTTGTCAAAACCATTCGTCAGCACCAGTTCCAGTATCTTCGGATTGGCGAGGAAATGGACGCCGGTCCCAGCCGTCTGACCCGAACCGCCGGGGATATCGTATTGTCGTCCGTTTAGTTCCAGCGGCAAGTAGCTGCACGGTGACGTCTCAAGACAACCGCCCATTGCGACCGCTCTTGCTTCCTGAGGCGTCATCCCTTCTTTGCCGAACTGGTTTTGCAGAAATTCCATCGCCCCCCGGTTGTTGACCCAGGCCGGATATCCGGTACCGGTTTTCGTACATTCGACTCCCTGCAGCAGGAATTCTTCCGGCAGCTTTTCATCATACAGGCAGGTCAGCGTCGGCTGCGGCGTCTCGCAAGTCATGCCCGCTTCCAAGATCAGCATTTCCAGACGGTTGGCCGCCGAGCTGCCGTCTTTTTTCAGACCGCCCAGCGTCAGATTGTTGAACGTATTGCCCGACAGCACGCCGCCGACCACGCCGGTCGAGGCAAAACAATCGATGCAGGTCATTTTGACGCGTTGCAATTCCAATAATTCGAGTACTTCCGCTTCCGTCGTCCGCCCCGCCGCCAAATCCTGTTCAAACCAGGGATAGAGGACCTGACCAAGCCGTCCCGGCGACATGCCCGATATCGCATCTTCATTGACCACCGCAATATGAATGATATAAGTCAGCTGCAAAGCCTCACGGAACGTGCGCGGCTGATGATGCGCAATCCATTCCAGACAAGCGGCGATTTCGCCGTATTCCAGACTTTGTTCCGCGGCTTTGCATCTTGCCGCCAACTTTCGTGCCAGTTTCGCATGATTTAAGATCCAGTTTTGCAACCCCTCGATGATGACGCGCACCGCTTCATAATAATAAAGCCGCTCCATGCCCAACACGCCGTCGCCGCCGGCCTGTCCGGCCACTTCGGCCTTGCGCTCCTCCGCCAGTCGTTTCACGCCGTCAAAACCATATTGCAGCGGGAAATAATAATTGATCACTTCGCGCCCCTGGGGCAGCGTATAACCGGAATCGAACATGCAGACGACCGACTTCATCAGATTCTCTTTTATTTCATAGCCCGGCGTCATCATTTCATATTTGTGTCCCAAGTCCTCAACCGACCGGCCCACCCACTCTTTTGCAAGGCGCACCAGACTCGGCACTTCTTCCTTTCGAATACCGAATTTCCCGGCGATCGAAACGACATTGCCAAAACTTTGCGTCACGTTGCCGCCGCCGCTGCCGAATTTGCTGAGTTCGCCTGCACTCTCGCTGCCGCGCTGCATCGCCTCGCGATACAGTTCATCTTCTTTTGCAACAAAAAAGCCTTCCGAAAGCCAGGGCATCGGAAACGAACCGCGATAATTGCGCGTTTTTTGCATGACCAGTTTCTCATCCGGCAGGATATTCGGCGTGAGATGCGAAAATGCGCTTTTCAACGCCTCCGCCCGCCGCACGACCGCGACCTCGCCCTCCAACTCATTCCAGCGCCTTGTATACCAATAAGGAAATTCCGTATCGACCGTTGACAACGTCGCATAGTAAATATCGCGCAGCTTAGCCGCCCGTGCGCCCGGCTGCTTCCTAACCTCCCGTTGCGTCAGGCCGTCCGGGGCCTGGCCGCCGGATTGAAAATTGACCGGCACGCCTTTTTCCTTAAGGATCTCAAGCAACTTCTTGTTCACACTCATCGTTTCGGAAAACCTCCTGATTTTATTTAGCAGGCTAATTATATGCGTAAAAATAAAAATGCTTTCGCTTCTCTAAGTATACCGCCTAATCCTTCGCTGATAAAGAGCCGTGCGCATTTTTCCGCTCGTTTTATCGCCTTATTTTATGGTATACTAAGAAAATTGCGGCCTCTTGGCAGCGCTACTTTCTTTTCACGTTCTCCAAGAGCCGGTTCATCAGCTGCGATAAGAGCTGCATTTCTTCCGGCGCGAAGCCTTTGAATAGCTGCTTGCGATATTCTTGGATCTCCTGATTCCAAAGCGGAAAACGCTCTTGCGCCGTTTCGGTCAGCGACACCCTTTTCACACGACGGTCCTGGCACGTCTCGCGCCTGACCAGTCCCGCTTCCTCCAGACGGCGCAGCATATTCGTCAGCGTCGGCGCTTCGATCGACAGATACTGGATCAGCTCAGACTGCGTCGCACTGCCGAGTTCATGCAGCGCGAGAATCAGCGACCATTGACCGGTGTAAATTCCGAGCGGGCCCAATTTTTTGTTGGTCGCTTCATTGACGATTCGAACGTATTTATTGATGCGAGGAATAATGTATTCTGAAGTCATTTGCGCCCGTCCTCCTTTTAAAATCAACGCCTTCCCTGTGATTGTAGCGGACTTTCCTGCCAAATGCAAGGCATAGCGTCCTACAATATATTGTGTTTTTATGTCATTAAACCTATTTACTCATACTATATAATGCGTTTATAATGATAGTGGGCCGTATACCAGGCCATATTTTTCTGTCATTCAGCGGTCTGCGCAGCAAGAAATTTGAGGAGGAATTGTATGTCAACGGATTTATTCCAAACAATTTTCACCGAGCAAGAACAAACCCAGCTCACCAGCTATACGGAAAACCTGAAGGAAAACCTGACCCGCGTCGTCAAGCGCAGACAGAAAGAGGTCGCTTTCGACCCGATCAAGATCTCTTCCGCTATTTATAAATCATTAATCGCGGTAAAAGAATACGCCACGCCCAAAAACTACACCAGCGAAGCCTGGGCGCGCAATCTGGCGCTCAGTATCACCAAGATGGTCGTCGACCGCTTAGTGATGGACAACAAACGTGTTTACAGCGTCGAAGACATCCAAAATTTTGTCGAAGACGCCATTTTTGATAACGGTTTCAAACAAACAGCTAAAGCCTACATCCAATATCGCGCGAACCGCACCGCGATTCGTGAGGCAAAGAACTCGCTCGACAAAGCCGTTGCGGAAATTTTGGAAGAGACGCACAAGGAAAACGCCAACGTTGCCAACTCGCCCTCGGCCAAAATGCTGCAGATCGGCAGCGCGGCCAGCAAAAATTACTACCTGAGCAAAGTCATTCCGGAAAAATTCGCCGAAGCGCATAAAAGCGGCGCCATCCACATCCACGACCTCGATTTTTACGGCAAGACGCTAAACTGCCTGCAAATTCCGTTGCGCAAACTGCTCGAAAGCGGCTTTAACACCGGTCACGGCTATATCCGTCCGCCCAAACGGCCCACTTCGGCAGCCGCTCTGGCCTGCATTATCCTGCAAAGCAACCAGAACGACATGTTCGGCGGCCAATCCTACGCCTTCTTCGACCGCGATCTTGGCCCCTACTTCAATGATGCCAATGACATCGAAGCGTATCAGGCGATGGAAGCCGTGATTCACAATCTCAACAGCATGCATTCGCGTGCCGGTGCACAGGTGCCCTTCTCCAGCGTGAATATCGGCACCGATACCTCGCATGGCGGCCGCCTTGTCAGCAAGAACCTGCTGCTCGCCTATCGTAAAGGTCTCGGCAACGGCGAATCACCGATTTTCCCCAACATCATCTTCAAGGTCAAGGCGGGAGTCAATATGAACCCGGGCGACCCTAACTATGACCTCTTCAAACTGGCGTTGGAAGTCGCCAGCGTACGTCTCTTCCCGACCTTTAGCTTCCTCGATTCCAGCTTCAACAAAGATGCCGAAGAGGAAGTCGGCTATATGGGCTGCCGGACGCGCGTCATTTCAAACCGCCGCGGTCCCGAAGTCACCGACGGACGCGGCAACCTGACCTTTACGACGATCAACCTGCCGCGCGCCGCGATTGAAGCCAACGGCGACCTGGCAAAATTCTGGAGCAATCTGGAATCGTTGACGAATTTGGCCATCGAGCAGCTTTACCAGCGTTTTCGCGTTCAGTCGCAGCTTAAAGTCAAAGACATGCCGTTTTTGATGGGACAAGGTCTCTATCTCGATTCCGATAAACTGGGCATGGGCGATCATGTTGAAGATTCAATCAAGCACGGTTCTCTGTCGGTCGGCTTCATCGGTTTGGCCGAAACATTGATTTCCCTTACCGGAAAGCACCATGGCGAATGCCCCGATGCGCTGGCGCTAGGCGAAGCGATCGTGAAGAAACTGCGCGACATGATGGATCAGGCCAGCGAAACCTATGATCTTAACTATTCGCTGATGGCGACGCCGGCTGAAGGACTCTCCGGCCGTTTCACGCGCATCGACCGCAACCGCTACGGCGCGCTCGAGAACGTCACCGATCGAGAGTACTATACCAACTCCTTCCATGTTCCGGTATTCGCGCCGATCAGCGCGTTTGACAAACTGCGCATCGAAGGCCTCTTCCACAAATATTGCAACGCCGGGCATATCAGCTATGTCGAACTGCCCTCGCCGCCGGCCGGCAACGTCGCTGCAACGGAAAGCCTGGTTCGCGCGATGGCCGCCTCCGACATCGGTTACGGCGGCATTAACTTCCCGCTCGATTACTGCTGCAACTGCGGCTATACCGGCATCATCGCCGAAGACGATTGCCCGAACTGCCGCGTTTCCAGTGTTCGCCGCGTTCGCCGCATCACCGGCTATCTCAGCACGGTCGATCGCTTCAACTCCGCGAAACGGGCCGAACTCGACAGCCGCATCGATCATTTTAAGGCCTAAGCAGCATACGAAAGGGCTCTCGACCGATAATCCGGTTGAGAGCCCTTTTTTACCGTTTGACGTCTTTTTTTACAAAATCAATCCAAGCCAGCTTGTCCTCCAAGAAATCCACATACTGCTGCACAAATTCATTTTCTGGCGGCCATTCGCCCTTCGCCCAGGCACGAATTCCTTCATAGTCATAATGTATCGTCACTGTCGTATTTTGCTGCTTTTTCGCCCATTTCAGCGCACGGATCACCGCTTCGATTTCACCGCCGCCATTTTTCATCGCCAGCGCCTGCGGATTTTTCCCCTCTCCGCTTGTCATATGCAGCATCACCGGCCCCTCGTTGACGACAAAACCCCAGGCATATTTTCTCGGTTGCTGACTTCCGTTTACATATATGTCAAAGTGCTTTTCCATTATCTCATCCTTTCCCACTCTCTCCTGCATCATCTTCTCTAGCATTGTACCGGAATTTTTTTCGAAACGCAAGCCACTCGCTAGATTTAAGCAGTTGCTGTCCTTCGCTTTTTCTTTCTATTTTTGTGCTTCAAAGCATTCCAATATAGAAAAAGACCGTCTGCACGTTCATGCAGACGGTCTTTTTAACCGGCAACTCCCTATCCTCCCAGGCCGCTTCCAGCCAAGTACTTTCGGCGTATGTGGGCTTAACTGCTGTGTTCGGTATGGGAACAGGTGGGACCCCACAGCCATCATCACCGGATACTTCGAATTGTCCTAAACCATTCATCTGCTGCGTTGCTGCTTGCGGTCCTCGCTCAACGTAGCTTCCGCTACGCCTTCGCTTACGGTCCTCAGCGCGCCTTGCCGCTAAATGCTTTATGCCAATTCTTTGCAACACGAGCTAACGCATCGCAAGATCTTACAGGTAAACATTTCTACAAGAGAATATATTCCCTGAAAACTTTATAGAAGAAAGATTTGCAAA